>NZ_JAWPON010000249.1:0-769 GCF_033344315.1 Vibrio sp. 2132-1
TGAATTGGCTAAAAACGTGTGTTATGCCGCTGCGTTATGTGCAGTGAGCATGACGGCAAACGCGTCGCTCAGCTTAGAAAAGCAGCGCGAAGTATATGAGCAAGCTCAAGATTTATTAGATAAGAATGACATTGACGGATACTTATCTATTCGTCCAAAAATTGCTGATTATCCACTGACTCCTTATGTGGATTACCGAACGTTCATCAGGCAGCTATCCATGAAATCACCACAACAAGTGGATGCTTTCATTAATGAGCATGAGGCGTTCCCTTTCTCACGTCGCATTCGTGCGCCTTATCTCGATAACTTGTACAAACAGAAAGATTGGAAAAACATCACTGAGTTTCAAAAAGTCATTCCAAGTGGTGAGCGTTATCAGTGTATTTTTTACGTTGCTCAGTTAAAGCAAGGCAAACAAGTTGCAGCCTTTAAAGGCGCAGAAGACATGTGGTTAAGCGGTTCTAGCATCGCGAGTGAGTGTGACCCGTTATTTAATGCTTGGGATAAAGCGGGTGGACGTACAGACGATTTGATTCTGCAACGCATGTTGTTGGCGTTTGATGCTCGTAACGGTAGTTTGATGGCTTATTTGCAAAAGCTACCAAGCTCTGCAAAAGCGAAACAACAAGCGCAAGAAATGAAAGCGTTGTTTGATAAACCTGCGACGGTGGCTGAGTTTGCTAAGAAAAAGCCAGCCAATGACTTTTATCGTGCTCAGAGTGAATATGCGTTAGAAAAGCTAGCTCGCATGGATGTCAATCAAGCT
>NZ_JAWPON010000250.1:0-769 GCF_033344315.1 Vibrio sp. 2132-1
TGAATCAATCATAAATAAGTCCTGTGTGAACGTGCCAAAGATTGGCTGTGTACATGTTCCGCTTCCTCGAAGCGATTTTCGCAAGCTCAATATCACTTCTTGCGGCGAGCGGTCTAACTAGAGGTTGCCCATCTAAATAGCATTATTGTTCCCCAAATGCAGAAGCCCCAGAACAAAGCCCAAAGAATGTTTATCAGCATTGCTATATCTGAACAGGAACGTTTTGCTGAAGAATGTCAGTTGGCTTTTCGCGTTGGCCGCAAGTGAAGATCCTTTCTGAATCTTCCCAAGTTACCCGATAGACACAATCTGAAAGAATCTCGAACTGGTAGCCAATATCAACCAAATCTGTATGGTCGAAACTGAAAAGCTTATCCGTACCATCGTAAACATCGATGTATATCTTGTAGAAAGTCAGGTCACGGTTTAGCTCTGCCATTGATTTCAACCTAGTTCTAAGCGCTATTTGCTTAGCGTAACCAGTGATAAAAAAGTCGTAACCATCTAAAGGACCAAAACCGGAACTGTTCTTTTTCTTGGGTGAAGTCTCCGTTCCTTGAGCTGTTGGCGTGCCAGCTGGAATTTCGACGTTAACATTTTGCTGCTTTACTGGTTCCGGTGCTTTTTCGGGTTCAGGCCACCACGCCATGATGTTGATAGGCAAACCAACACCCAAAAGCAAAGCGGTACCGATAACGGGCCATCGCTTCCAGAAAGGTCTAATGTCTTTCGCTTGCGCTTCTTGAACATGCTTATTGGACTGAGAATG
>NZ_JAWPON010000251.1:0-769 GCF_033344315.1 Vibrio sp. 2132-1
GCTGCTGTTTGCGTTAGTCTTCCTTATTGCCCATAACCCGATTGCTGATTTAATCTTTGGTTGGAGTGACGCCAGTGCTGAAGTGAAGCACTACGGCATGCAATATTTCTCTATCCGTGTGTGGAGTGCGCCGGCGGCACTGATGAATTTTGTGTTGTTGGGCTGGTTGCTCGGCACGCAAAACTCCAAAGCGCCTATGTGGATGGTGATCATCACCAATGTCACCAACATCGCTCTCGATGTGTTATTTGTGATGGGCTTAGGTTGGAAAGTTGAAGGTGCTGCGCTTGCATCCGTGATTGCTGATTACTCAGGCATGGCGTTTGGTTTGGTCTGCGTGTGGAAGACATGGCAAGCACGTCAGTTGCCGTCACCCAAGCAATTACTTGCTGACACTCAGTATGGGCTAGGGCGATTTGTGAAACTCAATCGCGATATCTTTCTTCGTTCATTATGTTTGCAAGCTGCGTTTAGCTTTATGACGTTTCAGGGCGCGAGCTTTGGTGATGATGTTGTCGCGGCAAACGCTGTGTTGATGAGCTTCTTGATGATGATTTCCTACGGCATGGATGGTTTTGCCTACGCGATGGAAGCGATGGTGGGGAAAGCGATTGGCGCGAAAGACCGAGCTCAGCTTAGTGATTCTCTGATCGGGACATTCTTTTGGAGTCTGATCATCTGCTTAGGGCTTACTGCGGTATTTGGCTTAGCGGGATCGAATTTGATCGCCATGATCACTTCTATTGCGATTGTGCAGCAGCAAGCAGCG
>NZ_JAWPON010000252.1:0-765 GCF_033344315.1 Vibrio sp. 2132-1
GTTATACTGGGACTGGTACAATAACTACGATAAGTTTATTTATGTAACTCCACCTGATGGGACTACTGTTCCTCGTGTTCGCACCATGTTCCGCGCTTACCAAAATGAACATGCTGTAACCATGTCAAACCTCCAATTGACTTGGTTCCAAGAGTACACCGATACCATGGTTCAACAATTCTACGCGGGTTATCTGGAAAGCATGTTTGCTGGAGTCGGTACCGAGTTTCTTTACCGTCCACAAGGAGCTAACTGGGCGATTGGCGCTGACGTCAACGTAATTTCTCAACGTGATCCACAAAGTTACTTCAGTGTTTACGATGAGAAATGGCAAAACGTGCCAGAATATGGACGTCCGTTCCAAGTTATTGATAAAGGATTCACTGGTTTTGTATCTGGTTACTACTACCCTCAATGGGAATTCCTGCAAGATTTGATGATCCAAGTCGATGTTGGTCAGTTCCTAGCTGGCGATGTTGGTACACAAATCAATGTTTCTAAGCAGTTCAAGAGTGGCGTAATTGCTGGCGCCTTTGCCTCATTTACAGACTTGTCTGCGGATGAATTTGGTGAAGGTAGCTTTACTAAAGGTTTCTACTTGTCGATTCCGTTTGACATCATGACCGTTAAGCCAAGTAACAATCGTGCGAACTTTAGTTGGCAGCCTCTTACTCGTGACGGAGGACAGAAACTCGGCCGTAAATACAGCTTAATTGAGTTAACCGACGAACGAAACCCTTGGTACCAAAGGCCTAACCGTTCGGA
>NZ_JAWPON010000253.1:0-765 GCF_033344315.1 Vibrio sp. 2132-1
AAGCATGCTGACTGTTACTCGCCACCATTTCGACCGACTGTGTAATACCTGCCATTAACCCATTTATGGATTGCGTTGCGTGAGATTGCTGCTCGGCAGCAGCGGCCAATTCTGCCATTTGCTCGTTTAGAGAACCGATCTGCTCTGTCGTTGAAACCAATCTCGTTACGGCATTATCGATGTGTTCAGCACCTTGCTCTGCCAACGACTGGCTGTGTTCAATTTCCTGAACCACCGTGTGAGTTGAACGCTGAATTGCGTTAATAATACCGTTGATTTCTGTCGTCGATTGCGTGGTTCTTGTCGCCAACATGCGCACTTCATCGGCAACCACAGCAAAACCTCGCCCTTGTTCACCAGCTCTCGCCGCTTCAATTGCCGCATTGAGTGCCAGCAAATTAGTCTGTTCTGCTAACCCTTCAATCACTTCCGTCACGCGGCCAATTGCTTCGCTCTCTTTGCTTAACTGCGTAACTTGGGTGCTAGCGCTTTCTATGCTGCTGTGTAAACTTTCCATGGTCGCTTTATTTTGCTCAAGTGCGTCACGACCTTGTTCTATCTCATCTTTTGAATCTGATAACTTTTGCACCGATTGATTGGCTTGATCCAACGTATTACTCGCAGCAAAGGCAATCTCTTCGAGTTGACGCCCCATTTCTGAGATATTGGACTGTTGTTGCTCTACGTTATTGGAAGTCACTTGTGCCGATTCGAGAAGCGCACCCATGCTGGTGTCCACTTGGTTCGCTTTGCCATTTACACCTG
>NZ_JAWPON010000254.1:0-765 GCF_033344315.1 Vibrio sp. 2132-1
CGATCATGGGCGCAAAAGTGGGTTACACGTACAACGGTGGCGACTTCCAAGATTCAGCGTACATCGGCAAGCATTCAGCTGAATCTCACTTAGTATCTGCGGCATACGGTTCTTACGGTCAAGGTTTGTACCTAGCAGCGGTTTACGGCTCGAACGAAAACATGAACTTCGACGGTAAAACTCGTCTAGCTGAAAGCGACGCGTACGAAGCGTTGATCGCTTATGCACTGCCTAATAGCCTAAACCTGAGCATCAACTACGAAATGGTTGAAGGCAAAGACGTGAAAGGCGCGAAGACAGAAACGGCTCGTGAAGAAATGGCGCTGCAAGCAGAATACAACTTCACACCTAAGTTTGTGGGTTATGCGGGTTACCAGTTTGACTTGAACGACGCTAACGACCGCAAAACTGATGACAAATGGGCACTTGGTGCACGTTACTACCTATAATTGTCGTTACAGTTATCGATTCAAAAGCCAGCATGATGCTGGCTGTTTCTCGTTTTGTCGAAGAATCAACATGCGTTTCAAACTGATGACACAAAACATAAAACGGGCTGAATGTCTTATTGTTGATACTTCAGAGCGCGTTCTAGTGTTGTTCCATCAAAAGGTTAGATTATGATGATGTTTTTGTTTTGCAGGGAAGATCAATGAGCGTCATTCAAGTTGAAGAAAAGAAAGTAGAAGTTGGAAAAGTGCTGTGTGTTGGACGTAATTACGTTGAGCACATCCATGAGTTGGACAATGCTATTCCAGAACAAAT
>NZ_JAWPON010000255.1:0-764 GCF_033344315.1 Vibrio sp. 2132-1
ACTACTGAACTGTATTTATTACAAAATATGTTTGAATGCGCTGTTTTGGCATATTTTTATAGATTCACATGTGATTTATTTCACGGCTTTTACTGCTCTTTCTTATTTATTTCATAAATAAACCTGATAGTAGACGCAAATGGTAGGCTCTGATCGGAGCTTAGTTTGCATTTAAATAAATATCAGGTACGACAATGGACACGTTAATCAAACCCTCAATACTTGCATTAACCATCGCTAGTGCGCTTAGCGCTAACGCGAATGCAGAAATTATCATTTCCCAGTACGTAGAAGGTGGCTCGTATAATAAAGCGGTCGAGATCGCGAATACCGGTGATGCCGCAGTCACGCTAACAGGTTATGAGCTAGCGAAATCATCTAATGGTGGTGGCACTTGGGGCAGCAAGATCGATTTGAGCCAAGTAACGTTGCAAGCGAAGCAGGTGTTTGTTCTTGCCCATGGCGATGCCAGCGATGCGATTAAAGCAGTGGCTGACCAGACCGATAAAAACGTCGCGAACTTTAATGGTGACGATCCTCTCGCACTATTAAAAGATGGTGAAGTTCACGACATGGTCGGCGTGATGGGTGGTGTAGCATTTGGCAAAGACGCCACTTTGGTACGTAACGGTGACGCACTGACGCCTTCTGCGACTTTCCAATCTTCTCAATGGACAACGTTAGCGAAAGACAACATTGAGGGCTTAGGCGAGCTGAATGCAGCTGAGCCACCTGCAGCATTTGTGTGTGAAGTGGATGGCCAC
>NZ_JAWPON010000256.1:0-764 GCF_033344315.1 Vibrio sp. 2132-1
TTTAACAATGTCGATGTGAACTATTGTGCTGAACATGGCATTGCAGTCGCGAACGTGCGTGGTTATGCCACTCGATCTGTGCCTGAGCATGTGATCGCGATGTTGTTTGCTTTGCGTCGAAACTTGTTTGGGTACCATCAAGACATTGCGGCTGGTGAATGGCAGCGTAATAAGCAGTTCTGCTTTTTTACTCATTCCATCGGGGTTGTTGGCGGCATTACACTAGGTGTCGTCGGTAGTGGTGCATTGGGACAAGCCACGGCGAATCTGGCTCAAGCGCTAGGAATGACCGTTTTATTTGCGGAGCGTAAAGGAGCAGCAGAATGTCGACCAGGTTATGTGCCATTTGAGGAAGTGTTGAAACACTCTGACGCGTTGACTTTGCACTGTCCGCTTAACGAGCATACGCAGAATTTGATTGGCAAAGTCGAGTTACAGCAAATGAAACCAAACGCGATTCTAATCAACACCGGTCGTGGCGGTTTGGTTGATGAGCAAGCATTGGTGGATGCGCTAAAACAGAGTGAGATCGCAGCAGCAGGTTTTGATGTATTTACTCAGGAGCCTGCCGATGAGAGCAACCCTCTGATCGCTAATATTCACTTACCGAATTTGCTGTTAACGCCTCATGTTGCGTGGGGAAGTGATTCGTCGATTCAACGCTTGGCCGACATCCTGATTGAGAACATTAACGCGTTTCAGCGCGGAGACCTCCTCAATCGCCTCGCTTAATGGGCGTTGATTAGCCGCATTAAAAAAGCAGA
>NZ_JAWPON010000257.1:0-762 GCF_033344315.1 Vibrio sp. 2132-1
CGAAATAGAAAAGACGACAGGCTAATGGTTCTGCGTAAAACTCTTCGGCGTTTCTAGCGTTCTTGCCTTTGATTTTTACATCTTGATAGCAGGTACCACCGTTGGTGTCTGCGCTATCTAAAGTGCTTGATAACAAACATTTACCTGATGGATCGGTAACTTGAAAATAATACAAACCAGCAGGCAGTGCTGCGGCTGTTCTTGGGGCGTTAGGCCCTGGGCCTCCATCTAAAAATACTTCTTGTTTAGACTCGTAGCGGACATTTTCATTGACGATATCACCAGCAGGTGTCGTCGTGAATATTGCGCCATCTAATCTAGCGAAAGCTGGTACAGCAAACATGATAGCTAACGAAGATATCGCAAGAGTTGTTGTCCTTAATTTGGATAAAAACCTGTTGATATTCATTTTTTGCTCCTGTGTCATCATGAGTGACGACACAGGATACAAAGGCAAAGAGTATGCCTATTTTAACTTATTGATTTAAAAGAGCCTTACATGACGTGTTTTATATGAAAAAGCTAAGTAAATGATATGCCGTGATTTCGTTGTTACACTGTGTTGCGTTACACATGTACACATTGTCAGATGTTGATATTGTACTTCTTAATCAGCCGATAAAGTGTTGTTCTAGAAATACCTAGATGGCGTGCGGCTGCACTCATATTGTGTTTATTTTCTTCGATGGCCTGTAACAAATAGTCGAGGTCAATTTGATCAACAGAAGGGAGTAATTGCCTTTCACTGTTCTCAAGCCCTAA
>NZ_JAWPON010000258.1:0-761 GCF_033344315.1 Vibrio sp. 2132-1
TTCACATGAGAAAAGACTAAAGGTTGCGCGTTGAGAGCTAAGTTCGATTCGATTTCCTGTAATCGCTCTTTGTCACAGTCGGCATTCTCTTCTATCACCTTAACTCTCAACGACTTAGCTTCTTGAACCCACTGCTTTTCTTGTTCCCAAATTGCCTCTAATTCTATGACTTGATTAGATAACTCATCGATCTCATATCGAATATTATTAAGCTGTTCATCGTGACTTACGCCTAACAGAGCCTCTTTGGAAAGTTGTTGAAACTCCGCTTCTTTGATGTTTAGCTTTTTCTTTTTGCTATCCAACGCGCCCGGAGTGGCAGATTGGCTCAATGCAACACGCGAACATGCAGTATCTAATACTGATACTGCTTTATCTGGTAGTTGGCGTCCGTTGATGTAGCGAGCAGAAAGTTGTACCGCAGCATTCAGTGCTTGGCTTGTGATATAAACATCATGATGTTGCCCCATGATGTTAACCAAGCCTCTAAGCATATCTACCGCTAACTCAGGAGTCGGCTCGTCTACTTTCACAACCTGGAAGCGCCTCGTTAACGCGGCATCTTTTTCAAAATATTTTTTGTACTCAGCCCAAGTAGTTGCAGCGATGGTCCGTAACTCTCCTCGAGCCAACGCTGGTTTCAATATATTAGCAGCATCACCTTGTCCCGCTTGACCACCACCTCCGATTAGACCATGAGCTTCATCGATAAAAAGAATGATTGGCTGCGAAGATTCGTTCACTTCTCGAATGAGATTTTT
>NZ_JAWPON010000025.1:0-54035 GCF_033344315.1 Vibrio sp. 2132-1
GTTTCATTGAAACCTAATTTGATACCGAGGTATCGAATTGGATTATCATCAACGAGTGCCCACACAGATTGATAGGTTCTTATTTTTAAAGAGCTTTTCTAACATTTTCAGCAACTTAGTTGCTCGCCGTTAGGGGTGCGTATCTTACTTCACACCGTGAGAGAGTCAAGCATTTTTTTCAAATTTCTTTTCTCTCAATTCCGACTCGCTGTGTGACTTTCGTCTCACTCCGTGTCGGTGGATGCGCAGTATAGGGAGTTGAGAAATTAGTACAAGCGTTTTTTGCAAAAAAACTTTCAACAGGTCATTAGTTAGCCAAAAGCGTGATATTTGCATATTTCTTCGTCACATTTGAGACATATCACAGCAATTGGTTGGAAAAACACCAACCATATACGTAAGATTCATGTGTCTATTCTGTTAATGGACAATCGATCTCTTTATCACTATGTGTAGTAATTAAAATGACGTCTAAAAAAAATCTGATTTTATGTGTTGGGCTGGCCGTCGTTGGGGGAATCGTCTTCTCTCAAGTCACCATCCCACCAGCCTTGAGTTTTCTCATTGGTGTTATCGCTACTGCTTTTTTATTTTCATTTTCTAGCCAGACACCTTCTATTCAATCAACGGACTCGGATCCATCGACTAAAACTCTGTATGTCGGCAACCTTCCTTATAAGGCCAATGAGAGTCACGTTCGCGATTTGTTTGCTGAATATGGACAGGTCTATGCAGTACGCTTAATGAAAGATAAGCGCACTGGAAAAAGAAGAGGGTTTGGTTTTGTCGTGATGGCTGCGGCAGATGCCAAGCCAGCTATCGCTAAACTTAATGAAAAGGAATATATGGAAAGAACGCTAAAAGTTAGAATTGCGAACGATCCTAAACACCCGGATGGTGGTAAACCAGAACAGGATTAAAACCTAGCTTCTTTAAACAAATGTTCAGTGCATCTTCCTGCCAAGGAGTTGCACTGGCATAAATCGACTTACTTCCCTCTTCCGTATCCTCAATTTCATCACTTAATAGTAATGCTTTTACTCGACGTGCAATGGCTGCACCCGAATCAATTAAAGTAACGTCCCCACCCAAAGCTTGATGAATTTCCTCTTTGATTAAAGGGAAGTGAGTACAACCGAGCACCGCAACGTCTACTTTATCGCGAAGCGGAAGCAGGATTTTTGTCAGTTCGTCTAGAGAAACGCTGTTGCCTCGCAACTTCTCTTCGGCCATATCCACCAAGCGAGTTGATCCCAACAGCTCAACTGGTTTGCCTTGCGCAAAGTCTCGTATTAACTCGTGAGTATATTGGCGTGTTACTGTCGCCGGAGTGGCGATCAGCCCTACCCCTTTTGATGCTAAAAGCGATGCGGGTTTAATCGCAGGGACAACACCAACAACGGGAATCGATAAATTTTCGCGTAAGGAAGGAAGCACTATGGTGCTCGCCGTGTTGCAAGCAATGACGACAATGTCGACTTGGTGTTCTTCGACTAAAGAAGAGACCAGTTGGTTAACTCGTGAAACGAGTACAGCCTGATCGAGTTCACCATAAGGGTAAGCCTGATTATCGAATAAGTATAAGTAGTCTAGCTGGGGCAATAGGCGATGTATCTCTTGGAATACAGAAAGACCACCAACACCAGAGTCAAAAACTAGGACTTTTTTCTTACTTGCTACTCGCACGAGTCTTACCTAAAGAACAGAAACGTTGCGATCATACTGCGTAGATTTGTTTTGGCAATGCTTTAGCATGGTATCTTTGATGGCTGAATCTATCTCCAGATTCTACATCTCGCTTCGTCAACTCGATATGTCCTTGAAAAGATGGCGAAGACGTGACCAATGTGTGAAATTCACCATTTTCCCCACAGGGATCAATTTGACTTGGTAATGACTCTATTAGGGCTTTGTCATACCAGCGACCACACCATTCTGGAGGGAGAACTCTTCCGTCGATGGTGATTAACATAGTTTGAATACCACGCTCTATGATTTCCATCGCTAGTTTTTCGCTGCTCTCCCCTAATAGAGGAAAGACGCATTCCCAGCCAACAGGTTCAATATAGCTGCGTCGGTAATCGGCAATGCCATTACAAAACATATCACCAAATGCGACAGCTTCTATGTTCAGACCACTACTTTGTAATGCATTAACGATGGTCGATTGATAAATGTCGTTACTTGGAAAGATTTCAGGTAGCTCGATAGTAATGAGCGGAAGCGCAAGTAAGTCTGCTTGCATTTGTACGACTTCAAGCGGAGTTGCTTGGAAAGGGACTTCTTTCCCTACGTAAGTCGTGTACAAACCGACAACTTGATAATTTGGATTCTCGTTAAGGCGCTCAAGCGTTAATGTCGAATCTTTACCACTGGACCAACTGATCACCACTCGCTTGGGTTTCTTCATTCGATTTTCCACCACAAAATATTAAAAACCGCCCGAAGGCGGTTTGTGCTCATTCACGATTAGAATTCGTAGCCAACGTTGATATAGTACGCTCGCTCTGCAGCGGGGTAACCTTTTGCCATCTCATACTCTTCATCAAGTAGATTATCGATACGAGCGCTAATAGAGGTCGACTCATTCGGATAGTAAGTCACTGCCGTATCAACCAACGAGTAAGAAGAAAGCGTGATATCTTGTGAAGGCCAAGTGCTGTAATCCACATCTGGACGCTTACCGACGTACTGATAGCTAACCGACCAGTCCACTTTATCGAAGCTCACTAAAGCATTCCACTTATACATTTCTTTAGCGCGACGCTGCAACTGATGCCCTTTATCGTCTTCAGCATCTTTGTAATCTGCACTCAACTGGTGCTGCACAATCCCTGTATCAAACTCAGCAACAAGCTCCACACCTTGGATATGTGTTTCACCATCGACATTCAAATATTTGTACGTGGTTGGATGGTAATCGATAAGATTCGTGATTTTATAGTCATAACCCGTGACGGACCAAAAAACGCCTTGGACATCACCGCTGAATGCTAGCTCCCAAGCATCTGACTCTTCCGGCTTCAGATCTTTCTCACCGTATGTCGGGTCATACTGCTGATATAGGTTTGGAGCCTTAAACGCAGTACCAAAAGAGGCTTTAACCCCAAACTCTGGTACAAACTGGTAACCAGCCGCTAAACTGTAAGTGAACTCACTACCGTATTCTTCATTATCATCAAGGCGAGCACTGCCCTCGAGCATTGCTTTATCAATACTAGTGGTTGCCATACCAAACAGAGCGCCATTGGTACGATCAAACGTTTTATTCGCACTCTTGTCTTTATAAGACTCGTTGCGCCAATCAATACCACCAGCCAACGTCGTATTGTTGTTTAGCAAGTAACTGTTGGTCCACTGGACATTTTGCTGCTCAAGTTCATCTTCAGTACCTGAGTGTTTGCCTTTTGCTTGCTCATAGTTCCAAGACTTCTGTTTCTGTGCTGTTACTTGTAGTTCTGACATCACATTATCAGACTGATACTTACCGCCCAGAGTGACAGAAAGATCGTCTTTTTCTGCTTCGTAGTAACCGCGACTACCGTAGCTGCTGTCATATTGATAAACATTTTCGTAAGCACGTAGGTTACCAAATGCAGACCACTGGTCATTGAAGTTATGCACGTAACCTAGCAGACCATTCTTTGTATCAAAGCCATGGCGATCACCGTCATTAACTCCCGGTACAGGACGAACGTTATAACCATCATCACTTTCACTACCAAGCGCGATATTTAGCTGGCCGCTCTCTGTGACTTTAATACCAGATGCCACACTCAATTCTTGATAATCTAAACTACCTAAACCCGCACTTAACTTCGTTCCTTCTTCGTCAGCACGCGCAATGGTGATGATATTGATCACGCCACCAATCGCTTCTGAGCCGTAAAGTGACGCACGCGCACCACGCACGTACTCAATACGTTGAACGTAAGTAAGTGGGATTTGGTTAAAGTCCACAGCGCCCTTCGCTGCTCGTGCAAAACGTACGCCATCAACCAGTACTAAAACTTGGTCGGAACTGGTTCCACGAACAAATAAAGACGCTAACTGACCACGACCACCATTTTGTGAAACTTGAATTCCGGTAAGGCGACGCAATACATCTGGTAGGGTTTTCGCTTGAATGCGATCGATGTCTTGTCGAGTAACTACTTCGACATCTGCCAACGTACGGCTTTCGGCTTGCTCAAAACGGTTTGCCGTAACAACGATGGTTTCGTCAGTGGAGGTTTCCTGGGCCTGTAGATAAGAGACAGGTGAAAGCAGCGATGCCAAAGTGATCGCCAGTGCGGATTTTCTCATTGTATTGTCCTAAATCGCGTAATTCCTTCCGAGCCCTGTCGTCATGACAGTCCAGTGCTGTGGCTCAGTTGTTGGCAGGTATTCGGACTCAAGAGCACGGGTGTACCGCCTACTTGCTCGACTTCCCACATAAACTAATGCAGTGTCTGATGAGCGTTCGTTCTCTTTTACCGCTGCGCGTCAGTTCTGGATTTACACCAGATTCCCATTTCAGCCATCTAGATTGCTAGATAGCACCAACTTGAGGCAAATATTATTCAGCTATTGATTATTTGTCCAGCCAATATTGCCCTTAGAAGTTGTAACGTTTTGATTGATTTTGCTTTCTACTCTGCCTGTACGCACTATCTTTAAATCAATTCCAGTACAAAACTGGACATCCTATTGAGATTGAATAAAATCTGCGCTCTTAAATTGAATGCACCATAAAAGGTAAGATCATGGCTACTCTTGATGTAAACCCACAACGCTACCAAGAACAACTGGCAGAAAAAGTCGAACGTCTCACGGATATGTTCGCGCCATACAACATGCCAGAACTGGAAGTGTTTGAATCACCAGAGCAGCACTACCGCATGCGTGCTGAGTTCCGTGTTTGGCATGAAGGCGAAGATCTTTACTACATCATGTTCAACCAAGAAACTCGTGAGAAATACCGTGTTGACCAATTTCCTGCTGCAAGCCGTCTGATCAACGACCTGATGCCGCTATTGGTTGAAGCGATGAAAGACAACGACTCACTACGTCGTAAACTGTTCCAGGTGGATTTCCTATCGACACTAAGTGGTGAGATTCTGGTTTCACTCCTTTACCATCGCCAACTTGATGAAGAGTGGATTGAAAACGCGAAAGCCCTTAAACAGCGTTTAAATGATGAAGGCTTCAATCTAAACATCATTGGTCGTGCTCGTAAGATGAAGATTGTCCTAGACCGCGACTACGTGATCGAGAAGCTCGATGTAAATGGTCAAAGCTACATCTACCAACAAGTAGAGAACAGCTTCACTCAGCCGAACGGCAAAGTCGCAGAGAAGATGTTGGAATGGGCTGTCGACTGTACCCAAGAAAGCACTGGTGACCTACTAGAACTTTACTGTGGTAACGGTAACTTCTCGCTGGCGTTGGCACAGAATTTCGACCGCGTACTGGCAACTGAGCTAGCGAAGCCATCTGTGGTATCTGCACAGTACAACATCGCTGCCAATAAGATTGATAACGTACAAATCTTACGTCTATCAGCAGAGGAATTTACTCAAGCGATCGAAGGTAAGCGTGAATTCCGTCGTCTACAAGATGCAGGTGTGGATCTGAAGAGCTACAACTGCAACACGATTTTTGTCGATCCACCACGTGCTGGGATGGATGTCGATACTTGTAAAATGGTGCAAGGTTACGAGCGCATCATGTACATCTCTTGTAACCCTGAAACTCTAAAAGAGAACTTGGACATTCTATGCGAAACACACAACGTGACGCGTTTTGCTCTGTTTGACCAATTCCCTTATACCCACCATATGGAAGCGGGCGTGCTATTGGAACGCAAAATGTAACCCACGGCGTCAAATACAAAAAAAGCGAGCTCAATGGCTCGCTTTTTTTATTTGATTCGTTTGCTTATTCCGCAGAAGTCTTCTTACTGACAAAACCTAGCTTCTTACCAATCCATGCGAGTAAGATCATTGAAACCATGATCGCAAAGAAGTTTGAGCCTGCTTCTGGGTATTGCGCTTTAATAAACGCAGAGTGACCAAACGCACCTACGAAGAAGCACGCCAAGCCAACTAATGGGATATCTTCTGATACCGGATTATTTAGGTACTCTTGGTAAAGAGCTTGTACAGCCAGTACGAGTGCAATCAATGGGAAGATTGAAAAAGACACTTCACTCATGGTCAACCATGACAACAAAGCATCACCACACATACCTGCAACCAGTGCCAAAATCAGCGTTTTCTTTTCAGATTTATTTCCATTCGACATTATTCTATCCCGCCTTTTAATCGGTTACGTTCACGTTCTTTGCGATACCAATAGGCCCCTTTGGCTATCATTCGCAATTGCATGATCAATCGCTCGGCGAGTTCATCGCGCTCACGTCGATCTAAATCTAAAGCTTCAGCCCCCGAACTGAAAACCAAAGTCACAGACGCTTCTGCTTGAGTATACGCCTCTTCTCTGGTCACGCCGGTGCTCATTAAATACTCGGTTAATTCTGCCGCAAAATGCTGGATTTCTCGAGCAACAGCGGTACGAAATTCAGCAGAAGTGCCGGAGCGCTCACGCAACAACAAACGAAAAACGTTCGGACTACTTTCAATGAATTCCATAAAGGTTTCGACCGAGGTACGAATTACGCTACCTTCTTTCACAATACGTTGACGCGCCTGACGCATCAGTTGACGTAGTAGCAAACCGCCTTCATCGACCATGGTTAAGCCTAGCTCATCCATATCTTTGAAGTGACGGTAAAAAGAAGTCGGTGCAATCCCTGCCTCTCGGGCGACTTCTCGCAAGCTAAGGCTGGAAAAGCTGCGATCCGCACTTAACTGACTAAATGCCGCATCGATCAATGATCGACGTGTCTTCTCTTTTTGCTGTGCGCGGATTCCCATCGATTTCATTCTTAACTTGCTCTTTTTCTGTAGGGTACAAGAGCCTCAATATAACGCAATTTGCTCCTACGGAGAAAGATATGTTGCTTCGCTCGCTCTGAGCGCCGAGAACGTTACTATTGGCATGCATCTAATTGCAATGTTCTCGATGCAATTTATAGACATACAACATACCAAATCACCCTTTTGGTCGATTCTGCGTGATCACTTCCACTCTCTAACAGGCATTACGTGTACCAATAGAGTAAATGAGTTAAAATCGCGCTAAAGCAATGTTAAGCAAATATAACAAGGAAGGCATCATGGCGCATGTTAATCACTATGACGTGATCGTAATCGGTAGTGGCCCTGGCGGAGAAGGGGCTGCAATGGGATTAACCAAAGCGGGACTGAATGTTGCCATTGTCGAGAAAGAAAGCAGTGTCGGCGGCGGTTGTACTCACTGGGGTACCATTCCATCAAAAGCACTGCGTCATGCCGTTAGCCGCATCATCGAATTTAATAGCAACCCGCTATTTTGTCGAAACAACACCAGCGTTCATGCAACATTTTCTGACATTTTAGGTCATGCTAAATCGGTCATTGATAAGCAAACTCGACTTCGTCAGGGCTTTTATGACCGTAACTCATGCACACTTTTGTTCGGAACCGCGCGATTTATCGATAACTACTCAATTGCAGTGATGCAAAGCGACGGTACAGAAGAAATCTATTCTGCGGATAAGTTTGTCATCGCGACGGGTTCTCGCCCGTATCAGCCTAACGACGTAGATTTCTTGCATGAGCGCATCTACGACAGTGATTCCATTTTGAGCCTGAAACACGACCCTCGCCATATCATCATTTACGGTGCGGGCGTTATCGGTTGTGAATACGCTTCTATCTTCCGCGGCCTTGGAGTGAAAACCGACCTTATCAATACCCGCGACCGCTTGTTGGAGTTTTTGGATAACGAAGTGTCAGATGCGCTGTCTTACCACTTCTGGAACAGCGGTGTAGTAATTCGTAATGATGAGACCTATGAAAAAATCGAAGGCACAGAAGATGGCGTGATTATTCACCTACAATCTGGCAAGAAGATGAAGGCGGACTGCTTGTTGTATGCGAATGGTCGAACAGGTAACACCGATAAGTTGAATTTGGGTGCTGTGGGTCTGGAAGCGGACTCTCGCGGACAACTAAAAGTAAACCGTAACTACCAAACCGATATTGAGCACATTTACGCTGTAGGCGATGTCATCGGTTACCCTAGCCTTGCAAGCGCCGCTTATGACCAAGGGCGATTTGTCGCACAAGCCATTACGAAAGGTCAGGCAGAAAACTATCTGATTGATGATATTCCAACGGGTATCTACACCATCCCAGAGATTAGCTCTGTGGGTAAAACCGAGCAAGAGCTAACAGCTGCGAAAGTACCGTATGAAGTAGGACGCTCTTCGTTCAAGCATCTAGCTCGTGCACAGATCGCAGGGAAAGACATCGGTAGCTTGAAGATATTGTTCCATCGTGAAACCAAAGAAATTTTAGGGATTCACTGTTTTGGCGAACGTGCCGCGGAAATTATCCACATCGGTCAAGCCATTATGGAGCAAAAAGGCTCAGCGAATACCATCGAGTATTTCGTCAATACCACCTTCAACTATCCAACAATGGCCGAAGCGTATCGTGTCGCTGCGTTGAATGGTTTGAACCGCTTGTTCTAATCTATGCTTCTTGATAGCAGACAGAAAAACAGCAGGCTTGGACCTGCTGTTTTTATATCAACATTGTGCGAGGAAGGTATCCTTGTGCCATTGGTAGAGAAAGATAACCCCTAAACCAATACCCCGCATCAACATAAAGCTCGTCATTGCAAACCACAGCGCGTGATTTTCCCACTCGGCGAACAAGTAAAAGACAACAAAGAAACTGCTGGTCGCGACAAACATACTATTGCGCATGTCTTTGCCTTTGGTTGCACCGACAAAAATGCCATCCAATAGAAAGCACCACATCGACGCAAGTGGCATCACCACCAGCCAAGGTAGATACACCGCTGCTTGCTGCTGCACCGCTTCAATCGAAGTGATCATGGCGATCAAGTGCGATCCCGCCAAACCAAATACCGCAGTCAAACCTAAACAGATGATCAGACTCCAGAAGAAAGTACCAATCAACGAAGCACTGAGTTGCGCTCGGTCTTTGGCACCAATCGCTTCGCCAACCATGGCCTCGATGGCATAGGCAAATCCGTCCATGCCATAGGAAATCATCATCAAGAAACTCATCAATACCGCATTAGCCGCAACCACATCATCACCAAAGCTCGCACCTTGGAAAGTCATAAAGCTAAACGTAGCTTGTAAACATAGCGAGCGTAAGAAGATATCGCGATTGAGTTTTACGAACCGCCCTAGCCCATGTTGAGTATCGGTTAGCAGGCTCTTAGGTGATGGCAACTGACGCGATCGCCATGTTTTCCACACACACATCAAGCCAAACGCCATGCCTGAGTAGTCAGCAATCACCGATGCCAGCGCAGCGCCTTCTACTTTCCACCCCAAACCAATCACAAACAACAAATCGAGGGCAATATTAGTCACGTTGGTGATGATCACCATCCACATTGGTGCTTTGGAATTTTGCGTCCCGAGCAGCCACCCCAACAACACAAAGTTCATTAGCGCAGCGGGGGCACTCCACACACGGATAGAGAAATATTGCATGCCGTAGTGTTTTACCTCTGCGCTGGCGTCACTCCAGCCAAAGATCAAATCAGCAATCGGGTTATGGGCAATAAGGAAGACTAACGCAAACAGCAGCGCCATAAGTGAGCCTTGCATAAACACCAAGGCAAGTTGCTTTCGGTCTTCACCGCCATAGGACTGCGCCGCCAACCCAGTAGTCGACATACGCAAAAAACCAAGCAGCCAAAACGTCACGCTGATCATGGTGCTGCCCAACGCAACACCACCCAAATACCAAGCGTGGTCTAGATGACCAATCACCGCAGCATCAACCAAACCGAGCAATGGAACAGTAATATTCGACAGCACCATAGGTATCGCTAAAGCTAAAACTTGGCGATGAACTTTTGGGTTAGATAAAGGATAGAAGATTGAATTTGTCACAGGCACCTCATCAGTAAGATCGACGAGTGTACCTGAGCGCTTAACGACTAGCCAATTACCACTTGATGTGAACGAGGACTGGCGTGAGGCGATGCTTCAACATTGGAATCTTATTAAGCCAACGCTGCCAAGCTTTCCAACGAGAACAGAATCTATCGAATGGCGAGAAAGCTTTCACCCATTGTGCCCATGGTAACCATTGCAATATCTGTGCTGCAGGTGCTTCAAAGCCATGAGCATAACGATCAGAGCCAAGCTTTTGTCCCCACTTGGTTTCCGTTAAATCTCCTGCCAGCACCATACACAGTTCAGCAGAAACAAAATGTCGACCTAAGGTTTGAATAAATTTCGCGACTTGACGCTCTGTGCAATCGAGCAGTGCCATTTCACATAAAATGAGTACCGGTGCTTGCTCTGGAATGGCTAACGTCTCTAGCCACGACATTTCATCCACACTGCCACAGCGATGTTCATAGCGTTCATTTTTGTGGAACAAGCGCTGACGCCATACCAAATTTTCCGTCACATCCAGCTCTATCCAATGGCAGCGTCCATTATCCAAACGATAAAAGCGGGTATCCAGCCCCGCTCCGACATTGATTATCCAGGCATCGGGATACTGCTGTAAGAAGTGACTAACCTGCTGGTCACAAAGCTGAGTCAGCGTCACGTGCAGCAATTGCTTCTGCGCAATATCACCACTCAAACAATCCGGCGCCATCTTACAGCTCAAACACGCTTTAGCTGCTATCGGATCGTACACCAAGCCATTGTCGACCATGCTTTCACGGCTACGCAATAACAGTGGCTTCAATAGATGGTTAGGAACTTGATGTTTAGACTGAGACATGGGCATTTCCTGCGCCAGAGAGAAAACATAGACATTAATAAAGATGATAATGAATATCAATTACATTATCAAGCTTATAAATTGGCCAAAACAAACAAGGTCAAGATGATGAGCAAGCTTTTGGAGGAAGTAGAAAAAGAGAAAAGAAGAGAAAAGACAAAACAGCCCAGATCAACTGGGCTGCTTAAATACACTTACATCCAATCGGTATTACGAATAATACCAACGGCTAAGCCTTCAATCGTAAGGTGCTGAGACGTTAAGTCCACTTGGATTGGGGCAAACTCTTCATTCTCAGCATGCAGTAATATGGTTGAGCCTTTGCGCTCCAAACGCTTCACAGTCACATCATCATCAACACGCGCAACGACAACTTGACCGTCTCTCACGTCTTGGGTTTTATGCACCGCGAGCAGATCGCCATCCATAATCCCGATGTCTTTCATACTCTCGCCATTTACACGAAGTAAGAAATCCGCTTGCGGTTTGAACATCGCAGGATCGACTTGGTAGTGCGCCTCTACGTGCTCTTGAGCCAGAATTGGCTCACCCGCTGCAACTTGACCAATCAATGGCAAACCCTGCTCATCATTGGCTGCGTCTTCAAGCAGGATACGAATCCCACGAGAAGCGCCTGGAATAATTTCAATTGCTTGCTTACGAGCAAGCGCTTTTAGGTGTTCCTCTGCGGCATTCGCAGAGCGGAAGCCAAGCTCACGCGCAATCTCTGCACGAGTTGGTGGCATTCCGGTGTCATCGATTTTACTTTTAATCAAATCGAAGACTTGTTGTTGGCGTGGCGTTAACGGCTTCATGTCTCACCTGTCTTTTTATACAGTTAACTGTGAGTATATCCAGTAAATGCTCAAATGAAAACCCAATTGGTTGTTTTTTAATTTATTTGTGGAGAGCTTTCAGCTTACCGATTAAGTTCATTCTTTATTCGTTTAAAACACCGACTTTTCAGTTAATCAAGTCAAAGCAATAACTTAGGGGTTCGACTAATTTACAGCCAATAAAATTAAAAGGTTTGACCAGTTTCTGGTATCCTTGCAGCGCTTAAATTTTATCGCCTAGGCTTATTTCTATTGCCGTACTCATCTCTTTTTATAGAGAAGACATGCAACGCGGAAACTGAAATAAGGTTAGGCCTGTTTGAATACCTATTGAGGCTGTGAACTTTATGTCTTCTGGACAATCATTTTCACGTTCATTACTAAAACTACCTTTATCGGTACTGGTAAAGGGCACCACAATCCCGTCGAACCCGATTGAAGATCTGAACATCGACCTAACTAAACCGATTGTATATGCCCTGCCGTTCCGCTCGAACGTGGATTTGCTGACACTGCAAAAACAAGCCATGAGCCTTGGTCTACCCGACCCGCTCAGCCCGCTGGAAATCAATGGCAAAACGCTGAACCGTTTCGTCTTTATCGCTGCGCGTCCAACTGTGATGAACAACGATAATGATGTCCCAACCGATTCTGTCTCTCTGTTCACTGACTTACTGGAACTGCACAAGCTGGATAGTGAGTTGGATGTTCAAATGATCCCTGCAACCGTGCTTTGGGGTCGTAAGCCAGGTAAAGAAGAGAACCAAAAGCCTTACCTTCAACCGATGAATGGTCCGCAAAAAGCCAAAGCAGTAATGGCGGCGGGACGCGACTGCTTAGTTCGCTTTAGTCCCGTGGTATCTCTGCGTTATATGGCAGACTCTCACGGTACCGACAGCGCAATTGCGCACAAACTGGCTCGCGTGGCGCGTATCCACTTCTCACGCCAGAAACTGGCTGCTTCAGGCCCAAACTTGCCACAACGCCAAGTGTTGTTTGCTCGTTTACTAAAATCTCCAGCTATTGAACTGGCGATTGCTGACGAAGCCAAGAGCAAAAACATCTCGATTGATAAGGCACGTAAAGAAGCCCACGACATCATGGATGAAATCGCCGCCGACTTCTCCTATAGTCTGGTGAAAAACGGCGACCGCATCCTGAGTTGGTTATGGACAAAACTATACCAAGGTTTGCACATCAATAACGCCTCGACTGTGCGTCGTTTAGCGCAAGACGGCCACGAAATTGTGTACGTTCCGTGTCACCGTAGTCACATGGACTACCTGCTGTTGTCTTATGTTTTATACCATGAAGGCATGGTGCCTCCGCACATTGCGGCAGGCATTAACTTGAACTTCTTCCCGGCCGGTCCTCTTTTCCGTCGCGGTGGGGCGTTCTTTATTCGTCGTAGTTTTAAAGGCAACAAACTGTACTCAACCATTTTCCGTGAGTATCTAGCTGAGCTGTTTGCCAAAGGCTATTCAGTCGAGTACTTCAGTGAGGGTGGTCGTTCACGTACAGGTCGCTTACTGCAAGCGAAAACGGGTATGCTGGCTATGACCATCCAAGCAATGCTACGTGGTTTAAACCGCCCAGTAACGCTAGTGCCGGTCTACATCGGCTACGAGCACGTAATGGAAGTGGGCACTTACGCGAAAGAGCTGCGTGGCAAACGCAAAGAGAAAGAAAACGCAGGGCTTGTACTGCGTACTCTGCGTAAACTGCGTAACTTTGGTTTGGGCTATGTGAACTTCGGTGAGCCAATTCAGCTCAACCAATACTTGAACGAGCATGCTCCTGAGTGGACGAAAGACATCGACAGCATGGGTGGTAACAAACCACAATGGATGAATCCTGTGGTGAACGACCTTGCTAATAAGATGATGACGCACATCAACGATGCGGCGGCGGCAAACGCGTTGACCTTGTGTGCAACCGCACTGCTTGCTTCTCGTCAACGTGCACTTTCTCGTGACTCGCTGATCAATCAGATTGAGTGTTACTTAAAGCTACTCAAAAATAACCCGTACTCAAGCACCTCCACTATCCCTACCGAAAGTGCTGAGGAGTTGGTCGATCATGCAATTTCGCTTGATAAGTTCGTGATTGAAACCGATAGCATGGGTGACATCATTTCGCTGGACCGTAGCCAATCGATCCTGATGACCTACTATCGCAACAACATCATCCACTTGTTCGCTCTGCCGTCATTAATTGCCCAAATGCTCATTCGTCAGCGCAACCTTTCGGTAGCCAAGATTCAAGCGAATGTCGCGCAAATCTACCCATTCTTGAAGAAAGAGCTGTTCTTAAGTTACCAAGAAGACGAGTTAGATGAATTGGTCGTTAAAACACTGCATGAATTTGCCGATCAGAAAATGATTAGTCTTGATGGTGATAAGCTAGAGATCAATCAATCGAACAACCAGCCTTTGGTTCTGTTAGGTCGAACGATAACTGAAACGCTGCAACGCTACTCTATCGCGATGAACTTGCTTGTTGCTTACCCTGAGCTGGGTAAATCGGACCTAGAGCAGAAGAGCCAAGATATTGCTCAGCGCCTAGGGCGTTTGCACGGTATTAATGCGCCAGAATTCTTCGATAAAGGTGTGTTTACCGCGATGTTCAATACGCTCAAACAGCAAAAATACCTCGATAACGATGGTAACTGTGACACGAAGAAAACGCAGCAATTTGCATGGCTACTGTTCACTCTGCTTTATCCAGAAGTGAAACTGACGATCGAAGAGAGTATTCACCAACTTCGGTCGTAACCGTTTTACCTTCTTCCAATAAGAAAAAAGGCATCCAATCGGATGCCTTTTTCTATTTCTTCGCTTACCAAAATGCGACCAGTAACCCTATCGCTATCACCATGCCAACATAATTGTTGTTAAGGAAAGCCTTAAAGCACAACTCACGCTCACGGTGACGAATTAAGTGCTGCTGATAAACAAACAACGACGCTGCAATCAAAAGGGTCCAGTAGTAACTTTGTCCCAATTGGTAGAACTGCCCTAACCAAACCAACATCGCGAGTGTAATCAGTTGCAACACACCAATAATAAGCTTGTCATGACGACCAAACAGAATTGCCGTCGATTTAATGCCAATCTTTAGATCATCATCTCGGTCTACCATCGCATATTGAGTGTCGTACGCAATGGTCCACAAAGCGTTAATGAGGAACAAAAACCAAACAATCAATGGTAATTCCCCAGTTTGTGCAGCCCACGCCATTGGAATCGCCCAGCTAAAAGCCAAGCCTAGAAATAGTTGTGGAATATGAGTGTAACGCTTCATAAATGGATAGATGAACGCCAACACAATACCAGCGAAGGATAGCTGAATCGTCAGCGGGTTCATGGTCAGCACTAACAAAAACGAGCTGATACCCAAAACCAAAAATAATCCAATCGCCTCTTTTGCTGTCACTTTCCCTGATGGCAGTGGACGTTGCTTAGTACGCTTTACATGGCCATCGACTTTGCGATCTGCAAAATCATTAATCACGCACCCCGCACTACGCATTAGGAATACCCCCAATACAAACACGATGAATACATCCCAACTTGGCATCCCTTGGGCTGAGATAATTAGCGCCCAAATCGTTGGCCACATCAGTAACAGTGAACCAATCGGGCGATCCATGCGCATCAGTTGCCAATATGCTTTGGCTTTTTCTGCGGACATTTACACTGTCTCCTTAGCGTAAACTGGTGAATTAGATAAGAATAACTCGGCGACTAGCATCGGTTTGTGATTCATCCACAACCTTGAGCGTCGCGCTAACAAACGTCCTTCTGGTACGGCTACCCATCCCATTTGCAAAGAGTCCCGCTCAACGTTATCTGCGCTGAACACCGTTAGTCCTAATGGGATATCCCCTTGTTGAGCCAAATCATACTGCTGATCAACTAAGGTTGAACGAGGAATCAATGTCCGCCCAATAACCCAGTTATTATTGTCACCGCACAAAATTACCTCTCTCAGTAAGCAATCTTGTTCGGACAATAACTGGCTTTCGTCCTGTTTTAATGTCGCTGCAGTGACGATCTGATTTTGTAACAATTCTACCGTTAACGCTTGGCAGTGCTGTTTTAAACGACGTGACAAAGACCCTTGCTCTTCAAGCCAATGCTTGGCAAATTCATTTGGAAATTCGAATTCTTCGGGGTTTTGCCACTCTACTTCCAATAAAGAAGCAAGATAGAGTGATGTTGGCTGATTCATACTAGTATTCAATTGGAGGCTTTATGCGTACAATAAAGCAACAACTTACCGTCCATAGTAATGTATGTAACCGTAAGTTCCGTTATTTGTTATAGACGGCCCATTGTATCAAGACTGAAGCGATTCGAATATCGCGATCCAGAGAAAGAAAAGTTAGAAATATGTACAAACGTTATATAGCCCAAATTATTTTTGCGTTAACCATACTATTCGCCGCACCAAGTTGGGCTGAAACGGAAGAAGCTGGACCTAAGTTGGCATACTTTACCCTAGAGCCTGACCTCACTACTAACTTTTACACCAAAGGCAAAAAGTTAGGTTATGTGCAAGTGCGCATCGACATCATGGTAATGAGTCAACAAGATTTATCAGTTGTTGAGCATCACCAACCTTTGATTCGCGATGCAGTGATTGAATTATTGGGTAAGCAAACAGAAGATACGATTAAGTCCCTGTCTGGCCGAGAAGATCTGCGCAAAACCTTAGTGACGACCCTCAACGAAACGCTTTTGCCTGAAACAGGTAAAACCATCATTGCCGATTTGTTGTTTACAAAATACCTTTATCAATAAACCCAAATCCGTTTTGAACATAAAAAAGACCGCTCTTGAGCGGTCTTTTCATTTCATCTGCTTTAGGCTTGCTGTTGGTATTTCATCTTGCCTGAATCAAACAGCGCAATCGCCATCCCCGACAGTAGCCCAACTAAGTGAGCGGTGTTTGCAATCGCCATAAATGGCTGCACAAAACCAAGAACTAACCATACCAACATAAAGACGATGATTGGCTTGGGTAGCGTAAGGCCTAAATGTGGCAAGCGGTAACCCAATATCCACAAATAACCAAGCAGTGCATAGACCACGCCAGACAAGCCGCCGAAGTTAGCCCCTTCAACATAGAACTGGCCTGCCCCTGAAAACGCTGCCGACACCACAAAGAGTTGCAATAGCTTACCGGAACCGAGACGACGTTCGATGTCGCCACCCAACTGCCACCACCATAGTAAGTTAAACACGATGTGAGTTACTGAAAAGTGCAGTAACGCATGACTTAGCCATCGCCACACTTGCCATTGTTGCCCCTCAAAAGCCGGGAAGTGCAACAACTTAAACACGCCATTGCCAAAGCCAAACATTTGTAACAAGTAGATGATGATACAGACTGTCATGATCAGCAAAGTCATGGGGCCAGCTTTCGCTTTGACCATGCTTATGATACTCGGGCTGGAATAATGAAATGTGCTCTTACGAGTATCGGCAACGTCCCACGAGGCGGCGCTGTATTTTGAATCAGACGGGTTAGCAAGGAACAGCTTAAGTTCGGCTTCCGCTTCTATTTCATGCTGGCTATCAGTCAGCCACAGCGCAAATTGCCCATCCCCTTCTGGCATCATTTCGATGTCAATTTGGCGAGAGGCCATATAATCAATAAAGGCTTGCGCCATACGTGGATTATTTAACGTTACCAATCTCTTCATTAACTTCTCACTATCGGTAGTTCTGCTCGATGCCAGGCTTCAAAGCCACCATCTACACTGTACACCTGTTCAAAGCCTTGGTTAACCAAATATTGCGCCGCACCTTGGCTACTAATACCGTGGTAACACATCACTAGAATAGGTTGTTCGAACTCCACTTCATCCATAAACGCAACGATCGTATCGTTAGTTAAGTGATACGCGGACTCCGCATGCGCAACGGCAAACGATTGAGGGTCACGGATATCTACAAGCTTCGCATCACCCTGCTCGAGCAGCGCTTGCGCACCTTGTACATCGATATGCTTAAACTGATCCATTTACTTTCTCATTGTCTTATTAATATACCCAAGCAACCTCGAACCTAACGTACTAATCAGCACCCGTGGTACAGCATAAAATCCATATTTGAAGCTGCTTGGGTATACTGCCGCTATTGTAACCTATCCAACGGCAAACTTAGACACATGGATAATCAGGCTTTTCAAAAGTGTACACATTCCAACCATTTGTGGATAAAGCTGTGAATTGCGTTGATAAAGTGTATTTGGATCTTTTGATCCACAATATGTAGTGATGATCCTGATCTAACTGTGTGTATATCTATAACTATCCCCAGATCGAAAAGTGCTTGAATCCCTTATTTTGTCCGGGTTTCGAACAGTTGATAAATAATTACTTCACAGAGTTATACACAGGCAGCACATAAAATCCGGATCGCAAACGCTATCGATTTTCGATCGACAATAAAAAAGCCGAGATCACATGATCTCGGCTTTCTATGAAAATCTTACTTTCAATTAGCAGTGGAAATTAAAATTCACCCACAGCCAATTTTAGTTTCTTCATTGCATTTTTTTCTAGCTGGCGAATACGCTCGGCAGAAACACCGAACTCATCAGCTAAGTCTTGCAATGTTGCTTTCTCATCATCTAACCAACGAGAACGCACGATGCGCTGACTACGCTCATCCAAACTCGCTAATGCATGACCCAAGCGATTGTTGGTATGCATTTCCCAGTTGGCGGCTTCAATGTTGTCGGCCACATCAGACGATTTGTCTTCTAGGTATAGCATCGGCGCTGTGTAAGCGTTTGAGCTGTCGTCTTCATCAGTTGGCATATCAAAGGTTGAATCCACCGCCGCTAAGCGTGATTCCATCTCGCGAACTTCAGAAGGCTCAACACCTAACTCGCGCGCAACGGTTTCTACTTCACCGTTGTTAAACCAACCCAAGCGCTTTTTCGACTTACGCAGGTTGAAGAACAATTTACGTTGCGCTTTAGTGGTCGCAATTTTCACGATACGCCAGTTACGTAGCACGTATTCGTGGATCTCTGCTTTGATCCAGTGGACAGCGAAAGAAACCAAGCGAACCCCTACTTCTGGGTTAAAACGCTTAACGGCTTTCATTAGACCGATGTTACCCTCTTGCACAAGATCCGCCATTGGCAAACCGTAGCCAGAGTAACCACGAGCAACGTGAACAACGAATCGTAAGTGCGAAAGAATTAGACCTTTTGCAGCCTCAATCTCACCTTTATAGTGTAATCGTTCTGCCAGCTCACGCTCTTCGTCTGCAGTCAGCATTGGGTAGCTGTTTACTGAGCGAATATAGCTATCAAGGCTATCTTGCGTGACTAGAGCCATCGGATACGCTTCTTTTGTCATTCAATTCCTCATCAATCTCTGATCTGGAGCATTACATTGCAATTTAGCTTCGATATCTTGAACTCAAAATGAACAAGTTTCAAGAAGGGGAAGCAATTATCCATAAACATTTGGTCTAAGCAAGGGTTCAAAATTAGCTAGTGCTAATGAAATCCAAGTAATAAGACCGCCATCACTTAAACTGGTTCAATTTCTTTTAAATGTCGTTGCGCAGAAAAGCGCGCCGCAATACATCCCAAAAGACTCCCAATGATGATTAGTAACAAAGATTCATCCCAACTTAGACCAATCAGGCGGAACTGGCTATCGTACAACGCAGCAAGGTCTTCCACCGCACTATTCATGACAATGGTCACTAAAGCCGTTACCAACCACGCAATAGTGGCACCTAACACGCCAAACCACATACCTGTGTACAAGTAAGGGCGCAGAATAAAACTGTCCGTCGCACCGATCAGTTTCATGGTTTGAATCTCTTCTTTATTCGCCAGCACATTAAATCGCAATGTATTGCCAACGATTAAAAATACCGCACCGAGCATCAATACTGTCAGGGTAATGACAATAATACTCGCGAGAGTTTTGATGGCATCAAGACGCGCCAGCCAGTCTTCGTCAAGTCTCACGTCGGTCACATCTTGTTGCTCTCGAACGTCTTTGGCTAATGACTGAATATCACTTTTTAGCTCCGAATCTGGCGTAATCACCAACACACCAGGTAGCGCATAGCCACTTAAAAGACTGATAGCTTGGTCGAACCCTGCATATTGGCTTAAATCAGATAGACCTTGTTGCGGTGAAATATATTCTACCTCTTTTACCAAAGGCCAAGTTTCAATTTGATCTTTGAGAACCATCACTCGCGCATCCGGCATGCCTTCAACTAAGTAAGCACTAACTTGTGAAGGAGAAGCGACATCTTCCGCTGCCCCCGCAACGTTTTTCCCCAATAGATACAAACAAGCTGGCATGGCAAGTGCCATGGAGATGACCGCTAGGGTCAGAATGTTGCCTAGTGGTCGTTGCCATAAGGCGCTAAAAGAGGATTTAGCTTGTTTTGCGTGGACAGAGAAAAAACCATCGGTATTCGCACGCTTGGCACTACGGCCTTTCCCCTTCTTTTGGGAGTGCTTGTTACCTGCCATAGTCTTCTACCTCACTTAGGAAGCCTTGGTTCAATTCAAAATGACGATACTGTGGGCGAGTGTTTACTAACCCCACATCGTGCGTGGCAAGTAGGATAGTCACGCCCGCACGGTTAAATTCTTCGAATAGACGCAACACACGGTTGGATAATTCTGGGTCAAGGTTACCCGTAGGCTCATCAGCCACCAGCAACGTTGGTCGATTAACCACAGCACGGGCAATACCGACGCGCTGTTGCTCACCACCAGAAAGTTGACTAGGTAGACAACGAGCTTTATCGAGTAAGCCCGTTTTATCTAACGCCGCAGAAACACGGCGTTTGATTTCGTTTTCAGAAATCGATTCGATACGCATTGGCAGAGCGACATTGTCGTACACACTGCGATCCATCAATAGGCGATGATCTTGAAAAACAATCCCAATATTGCGGCGCAAAAAAGGGATGTCTTTGCCTGGAATACGCGTGATGTCGTGGCCATTAAAATGGATTTTGCCATCGGTTGGTCGCTCTATCGCGCAGATCAATTTCAGCAAGGTACTTTTACCAGCCCCGGAATGTCCACCTAAAAACGCCATTTCACCGCGCCTCAGGTGAAAATCGACTTTTTGCAGTGCTTGTCGACCACCTCGGTAAGCTTTGCTTACTTGCTGAAATTTGATCACCGTTGATTTCCTCTAACTCTTTTTATTCTTCACGACTAAACAGTGCGTCAATAAACTCTTGAGTTTCAAATGGACGCAAGTCTTCGATACCTTCACCCACACCAATGTAACGAATTGGAATACCGAACTGATCAGCAATAGCGAAAATTACGCCGCCCTTGGCTGTACCATCCAGCTTAGTCAAAGTAATCCCGGTTAGAGGGGCAACATCACTGAAAAGTTTCGCTTGGCTAATGGCATTTTGTCCTGTACCTGCGTCAAGCGTTAGCATGATCTCATGTGGTGCAGAGTCATCAATTTTCTTCATCACACGTACAATCTTACGCAGCTCTTCCATTAGGTTCGCTTTGTTCTGTAGACGACCTGCTGTATCAGCAATCACCACATCCACACCACGTGCTTTTGCCGCTTCAATCGCATCATAGATAACAGAGGCACTGTCTGCGCCAGTATGTTGAGCAATCACAGGAACATTATTACGTTCACCCCACACTTGTAGCTGCTCAACCGCTGCGGCACGGAAAGTATCTCCCGCTGCAAGCATCACTTTTTTGCCTTGAGTTTGGAACTGCTTCGCTAGCTTACCGATGGTCGTGGTTTTACCCACGCCATTTACACCCACCATCAAGATGACGTAAGGCGTTTTGTTGCTATCGATTTCTAGTGGCTGTTCGACTTTAGAAAGAATCTCAGCCATTTCTTCTTTCAACAAACCATAAAGGGCTTCGCCGTCTTTCAGATCGCCACGTGTGGCTTTTTCTGTCAGGTTGTTGATGATTTTTGTTGTGGTATTCATGCCCACATCAGCAATAAGCAGTTGCTCTTCTAACTCTTCAAATAAGTCTTCATCGATTTTCTTACCGCTGAATAGACCGAAGAAGCCAGCACCAATATTTGCTTTTGTTCGGCTTAGGCTGCGTTTAAGACGAGCAAAAAAGCTTTCTGTTGGCTTTTCTTGTTCTTGAACACGAGGCGCGGCCGATACGACTTCTGGCTCCTCTGCTTCTGCTTCTGCTTCTGCTTCTGCTTCTGCTTCTGCTGGGGCAGCCTCTGATTGTTTCTCTTCTTCTTCAAGTTCTGGTGTTGCTTCCGCTTGCTCAGCAACCGCTTCTGTTTGCTGCTCTTCAGAAGGCGCTTCCACTGCTTCTTCTTTTACTGTTTCTTCAGTTTTTGGTTTTGGGCTTTGTTCTTCGTCACCAAAACCTAGCCACGAAAGTAATCCGCGCTTCTTTTTTTCCGTCATCTGGGGCTATCCTAGATTGTTCTTTTATCTATTAATGACTCTTTTTTGACAAGATTATTATCTGTCTAAAAAAGGCTAATGACAAAGTTCTGAAAACTTTCCGATTAGGTAATTCTAATCTTATTAGTGTTACACTCTGTCATCTTGAATATTCTGGGCTGTATCCAAGCTCCAAGCTCATTGCTTGGGCGATTAGATATAGTATCACTTTATTAGCGGTCAAAAAATCTATGGTAAGACGTCGCCAGCAAAACTCATCACAAAAAAAGCCAACAACGGGCTTTGTTCGCATTATTAGTGGCTTATGGAGAGGCAGAAAACTTCCTGTACACGATGCTGAAGGCTTACGCCCCACGACAGATCGCGTCAAAGAAACGCTGTTTAACTGGTTAGCTCAAGATGTACCACAGGCAAAATGTCTCGACTTGTTTGCTGGCTCTGGCGGCTTGGGATTTGAGTCAGCTTCGCGCCAAGCAGAGCAAGTGACCATGGTTGAGCTAAACCCACAAGCTTTCCAACAGTTACAAAAGAATGTTGCCTCTCTTAACGCGAACAACATCCAAGTGGTAAATACCGACGCACTGAGTTTTTTGAAGCAACCGGGTTCTGCTCACCATGTGGTGTTTATTGACCCACCGTTTCACAAAGGTCTATTGGATGAGACCGTGGCTCTGCTAGAACAAAATGGCTGGCTCGCGGAAGATGCGATGATTTATATTGAAACAGAAAAAGAACTCAATATTGCCGACTTACCAGAAAACTGGCAATTACATCGAGAAAAAACAGCAGGCCAAGTGAGCTATCGTCTGTACGAACGTACCTCCGCATAACGCCTCGATTTAAAAGGATACTTAAATGAAAGCACTAATTATGCTGGCCAAAGCGGCTATCGCCTTTGTTTGGTTAGTATTAATCCTAAATATTTTTATGCCCTTTCCCGGCAATGCCGCGATTGCGCTATACATCATGACCGCTTTTTTGTTCATCATGCACGGTTTACAAATGGCCATCTTCATTGGTGCATTTGGCGACAAAATAAAAATGAGCAGTTGGGAAAAATATTCAATCCTGATTTTTGGTATTTTTGCCCTACTCGATATTCGTCGTAAACACATGATGTAATCGCTAAGATACGAAAAAGCCGCTCTTGTGAGCGGCTTTTTTTCTGCGTTTCGTTCGTCACCCAATGTAACTTTTTACACCATCCAAGAACATTTGAGTGGAGATCATCACCAGTAACAAGCCCATTAAGCGTTCTACCGCCTTCAAGCCACGTTCACCCAACAAGCGATTAAAGAAGCCATAAAACATCAGTATAAAAAATGTTGCGCCCCACGCAATTACAACTGATGCTGACATTTCCAACATTTTCTCTGGATGTTGCGAAGACAGTAAAAGCAAGGCAGCAATCACTGAAGGGCCCGCGATCATAGGAATGGCCATCGGAACAATAAAGGGCTCCTCGCCTGCTGCCAGTCCAGTGATGCTGCCAGCACTCGGGAAAATCATCTTAATCGCAATAATGAAGAGAATAATGCCACCTGAAATGCTGAGCGTTTCTGGCTGGACATGCAAAAAACTTAAGATGCTTTGTCCTGCAAACAGAAACAGCATCAAAATCAGTAAGGCAAACAGTAGTTCACGAATCAATACCTTACGACGACGCTTGGGATCGATATGTTTGAGAATAGACAACACAATCGGCAAGTTACCGAGAGGGTCCATGATTAGAAACAGCATGGTCGCTGCAGAAAGAATGTCCATATTCTGGCCTCACCTCAAAAATGGCGGCCAGTGTATAGCAAACTGACAACATGAGTATATGACTGAGGGCGAAAACACCATATTCACCCTCGATCTTAGCCGCCGTTTAGTGATTGCAAACTCGCGCCATATTGACCACAAACTTACCTTCAAGCTCACGAATTTTGTCGCGCTTGAGCAAAAATGCTAGTAATGCATCTAAGTCTAGATCATTCAGTTTACAGGTGTGAAAGCGAACGCTAGCGCCAAAGTGCTGTGTGAGGGCTTCGCGATCCATTGGTGTTTCTCTAAGTAGGTTTAGCAGCTCGTGAGCATGGATTTCACTCATTATTGACTCCAGTTATTAAGAACAATGCGTTCAGTTTACTGAAATCCTCAAGAGCTGCTTTGACTTAAATTAGTAAATGATTGAGGCAACAATGAGGGCATGAGCAAAAAAGTAACTGCCACTCACCCACAAATAGGCGTGTTTCATCGGTTTTCGATAACCGTGTATCGCGTATGCCAGCGCCGAATAGATGAGAACTAAGGTTCCGCTAAAGCCGATAGCATTGGCGTAACTCGGCACTTGTAACCAAACTTCACCTGCTGCCCAAGCAAGTTGAACCAGCATCATCCCCATGATCACAACAGGGAATACCAGAGAGTCGAGTTGAGGCAGCAACAAAAAGAACGCCACGATACTCGCTGCAAGCAGCAGGGCCAACAGCCACCAGACAATCTCACCATTAAGCTGCACCCAAAATGACTTGCTGTAGCATACCTGGGCAACCAGATAAGCCGTAAAATAGATTAGCTTACGAGTTTTAAACGAGTGCAGCGTATCTGCCACCATAGACACAATAAGCCCACCCGCAATCCAGTAGGTATATGTTGCGGATGCACCTTGAGTTAACACCAACACAAGAAGAAGTAGCAGAGTAAAGATTTTAAACACGAGGGATTGTGTCGGGTTAGCTTGCTTTGCTCCCAACACGGAATACACACCTGATAGCCCTATCGCCAGCCAACTCCACATGCAGTATACACCTTTTACTTAAACTCGCCGCTAGTCTAGGTAGACCAGTTTTGATGTAAAGACACAATCTACGAAAGTTGGATCTCGCTAGCGATTCGAAACATTTTGTAACCCTCAGCCTACGTAATAATAAAGATAATAAAGCCGATGAGCCTGAATGATGCCACTAAACATTGGGGCCAAGCTTTGCTCATCAGCCGAACCCATCAAATCACACGACACAATAACCAACGCTTTCTAAAACTATTTAACTGAAAAACAGATAAGTGCTCCAGGTAAGCCGCCATTTCACAAACTGACGATTAAACCACCAGGATGTATGTAATGCAGGCAACAAGAATAAATAACAGACACAAAATAGAAAATAGTCTTAGTAGCGCTCTAAGAGAGGAGAAACCACTGATGACTAGGGGTAAAAACTAAGAAAACCGACCTTAATTCAGTAAAAAAAACATCAGACAAGAAAAGTAAGTCAATGATAAATAAAACCATAATTTCAATAACAGATAAAAGTGCGGACTTCATAAACCATAAAATCACTAAACACTTTTGAAGCCCATATTTTCTCATAAGGTAAGAAAATCTCACTCCATGCTTTCGATTTGACGATGCAACCTCATAGCACATTTTTTAATTTTCTCAATTTTTGAGAAATACAGACAAAATAAACACCCAACATACCATTCGAAACAAAAAACAATTACAAAGCCAACATCACAAACCATTTAACATTATAAAATCATACACTTAAAACAAAAAAGGATAGAAATAAAACAATGTGAACACTTTAAATACAGCACAAAAAACATAGTTTCATTAGTCAGAATCATGTAAAACCAGACAAGTTAAGTGTGGTTTTTGAAAAGATTAACGAGCATATGTTGATCAAACCCCAAAAACAGTGCTATATTAAATTCATCGAGTTCATCAAAGATTAAGGGGTAGTGTTGTGATTTCATCTTCTCAAAAACAAGGGCTGGTTATGATTGCAGTGGTTGTGGGTTTAATGACACTGCCAATGATGTACTAAACCAATGATTTAAAATAAAAAAGGACGCAAATGCGTCCTTTTTTATTTATCTGTATAGCTCTACTGAATGTGCTTAGACAAAATATCCCAGTGCATATAGTAGAAACCAAGAGCGGCCAGCGTAATCAACGTCATTAGCAAAATTGCTGTACGCCAAATAAAGCGAGAGCTTCTTGGTGTCAGCTCTTTTTCACAAGCATCACATGCCGCCATAAAGCCTTTACGATCATCCAGCTTGTAATCGTCTTCGTGCACCACTTTGTTACGCACGGTTGCGATGAATCGAAGCTTTGCTATCACGTCATGCGGTAAACGTTCTTCACAACTATTAATAAGTTGGTGCAACCCTTTTCCTTCTGCATGGTACTGAGTACGCAAAAGTTTTTCGATCGTTCGGGTACGCATGACTACTTTTTCAATATCTGACATCGTAACCCTCCTTACCAGACCCTTCCTATGTTCATTATTTTTATTCTTCTATAAATTTAGAGCTTTTTCGAGCCGTTAAGTGCAATTTTACTTTCAATTTGTGCCCTTGAGCTCATATAGCCAGACAAGTGAAAGCTGCTTAGTTCAGCTTTAGTGACGTAGCTTACAGATGAAGCAACAATTTCATCGCGTCCCCATTGAGATAAACCGTGAAGTGCGCCGAATAAAATTCATGTCCCTTTCATTAGATTATGAATAAGTTACCTCAACTCATCGTTTCGTCAGCGAGTTCTGTAGAATGGGACCCGATAAAACATTGGAGGTTAATATGCCAATCTCACTTATTTTCGCCCTATTCGCCCTTATTGCCTTGGGCGCGTGGGTGTTTTTCCGTTTTTATAGTAAGCACTATGTGGGCGAAGACGCTCCAGAGCAAAGCGCGCAGGTAACGGTTTTAGATAAACAAGCGATAGACATACCAAACGCACCACCAGGTCAAGACGATCAAGAGTATTGGATTTACGTTCAACGTGGTTCTATCGGTCCAAAGCGTGAATTCCAAATTGGAGTGCATTACTACCATGCACTCAACCCTGGAGATAAGGGAACACTGACCTATCGCGGCAACAAGTTCCTTCACTTCGCTATCAAACGTTAAGGCAGCAACCAACGAGTCTTGGCAGAACGAGAAAAGAGATAGCTCATCGCCAAGGCTCCAGATCCACTTAGAACGATCCAGACTGGAATCACCCAAGCAGGATGTCCTGTGTACCAACCGAACTCTTTCATCGGCCATAAGAAAATAGGGTGAAGTAAGTAAATCCCCAAGCTGTGCTGACTGATCACACTGACCGCTTTTTGTACTTTTGGTGATAAGCCTTCACCAAAGTAACGCCCGATCATAAAAATCATCGAAGCCGCTAGAATCACATTCAGTGTTTTATAAGAGAGCCAGCGCCCAACCGTATACTTCTCCGCCTCTAAGCTATTTGTCACAACCATCGTAAAGGTCACTGCCAACGCCACGAGTCCTAGCCCAACAAATAAGGTCACCATAGAGCGATTCAAAGGTACCTTTTGAAATAAAACATACCCCAGTGGAAGGTAACCCATATAAAGCCACATCTGATTACTCCAAGGGCCATCAATCTTGAACAAGAACAGAGTGCTGGTGAAAAGCCAAAATGCGAGATAGGTATACAAGACGTTGTCATCCACGTTGCGTACCATCCATTGAAACAGCGGAATCACAAAATACAGTGGTATAAAGTAATAGAAAAAGCCGAGATGGTAATACGTTGCGTGGAATGGGCTATTGCTTAATACCTCTTTTACGGTTTCAAAATCAAAGCCTTGAGAAGTCCAGCCTGAAAGGTATGCATAAAACATCGACCAAATAAGAAATGGAACTAAAACTTTGCCCAAACGCCTTTTGATATAATACTTACCGTCAAATGGTCGAGTGTCACTGAGCATTAGCGCTCCAGTGATCAAAATAAAAACTGGCACTGCCCAGCGGGTTACGCTATTCACGCCTACCGCTGTCAGCCATTGGTCAAATGGAATCACTCCTAACTCATTTCGATACGGTGCCAAGACGTGAATGGCGATCACTGCTACCGCTGCGAAGCAGCGCAATAAATCAAAAAACAGAACCCTTTCTCTCATACCTTTCCCTACTTTGAGTCGCTTATCGTTTATAGCATAGGGTAAATCTCAACCAGTGAAATAGTTAACAATCTGTTTTTGCTTATTTTTAACTCAACAATGACCTACAACGGGGATTTCATCACCACTCTAATCACTTAACGAGAACCAAAAACCAAGCATCAGTATTCACTCTCGATGCCAAACCGAAACAATCTGATTACAGCAAACGGCGCATAAGAAACAAAAATGGCTCCGATTTGGAGCCATTTATACCATCTACAGATAGCGATACTGGGGGTAGTTACGCAGTAGCAACATTAGCTTTTGGCAACTTAATTGAAATCAGCGTCGTCAGTGCCAAGAAAGCAAAAGAAACCCATAAGCACGCTGCAAGACCAGCCTCTTGGTAGATCCAACCCGATAATACCGTGCCAATCAAACGTCCCATCGCATTGGCCATGTAGTAAAAACCGACATCCAACGAGACGCCATCGCCTTTAGCGTAGCTCACTATCAAGTACGAGTGCAGCGAAGAGTTAATGGCAAACACAGCGCCAAAAATCATCAAACCTACCACAATCACCAATTCAGGCTGCCAACCGATTTGCACACCATAAGCAATACCAGCCGTAATTAACGCAAGAATTCCTGCCCATACTAATGCTGCACTACCATCAGGCACGCGACCTTGCGCTTTTCCAGTAATACGCGGCGCAAAGCCTTGCACAAACCCATAAGCAATGACCCACGTAGCGAGAAAGCTACCAACCCACAAGTGATCCCAGCCAAACACGCTACCAAGATAAATAGGCAAAGCAACGACAAACCACACATCACGCGCCCCAAACAAGAACATGCGTGCTGCGGATAAAATGTTTATCGATTCAGACTTGGAGAATATTTGGCGAAACTTAGGTTTACTCTTTGCTTTACCCATGTCCGCTTCTAGCCAGATCATGCTGCAAACAAACACTAATGTAAGTACACCCGCCATAATAAACATCGAGTTTTGAAAACCCACCCAAGACAGCAGCAAGCCACCAACAAAAAAGCCCGCTCCTTTGAGTGCATTCTTCGAGCCAGTCAAAATCGCTACCCATTTGTAGAGCGCACCTTGCTGTTCGTCTGGTACTAGCGTTTTAATCGCGCTCTTAGCACTCATTTTGTTCAGATCTTTGGCAATCCCCGACAGAGCTTGCGCTGCCATCACCCAAGGAATGGTCAGCCATGCATTTGGTACTGCGAGCATCAGCAACGCAAACACTTGCATCGCTAAACCAATGTTCATGGTTTTATTTAGGCCTAACCTTGCGCCCAACCAACCACCAACCAGGTTTGTCACCACACCAAAAAATTCATAGAAAAGAAACAGTGAGGCAATAGCTAACGTGGAATAACCTAAGTCATGAAAATAGAGCACCACCAGCATACGCAGTGCGCCATCGGTCACCGTAAAGTTCCAATAGTTAAACGTCACTAACATGTACTGACGAATACTTTTGCTTAATTGAGAAATCATATTGACCTCATATGTACAGCGATAGAAGCATTTAGATCATCATGTTCTAAATACTTCCTAACCTGTACAGCAACATTGACCAATATAATGTTGCTGTGATTTTCCAAAAATGCCCCAACATCAATAAAAAGCAAAATACACCTTAAAAACAATGCATTAGTTAATATTAATGGCATTTTTTGTAAACAGTCGTATCCTGAAGAAGCTCGAATTTAGCTTTTGGATCATGATGAACCAAAAGCTATTTAAGCTGATCAAGCGTCTTGAGCCACACGTTCGATGTACTCAACTTGCACAGGTTTTGTAAATGCACCAGGGCGCAATGCCTGCACTTCTCGCACGATATCTTTTAACTGCCATTCCTTTTCTAGGAGTAGGTGAGCAGCGAACAAACCTGTGCGCCCCGAACCACCCATGCAATGCATCGCAACTTTGCCACCTTGAGCAAGAATCGCGTGCAGTTCCGGACTGGCTTGTTGCCACTTCGTCGCAAATTCTTCATTTGGTGCGCAGTCGTCTTCAATCTCGATCTGGAACCATTTCATACCCAGTTGCTGAGTGGCTTCACCCAATGCAGAGACATTCTTCGCAGCTAATTCACTATCATCTAATGCAGTAACGACCGCTTGAACACCCTGCTCTTTCAACTGTTCTAACGACGCATGCAAATCGACACCTTTCGTTCCTGGGCACGGTGTTAAGATTAAAGCACCGGAGTCCAAATCTAATTGCCATGTAGGATGAGACATTGTGACCCCCTTTTTAAGCCAAACCAACGTTACGAACCAGCTCTGCTGTGCGCGTTGCATAACCCATTTCGTTATCGTACCAAGCGTAAATCTTAACCATACGAGAACCCACAACCATGGTTGATTGCGCATCAACGATGGTTGAACGTTGGTCGCCTTTATAATCGATAGAAACTAAAGGACGCTCTTCGAAGCCAAGGATGCCTTTCAAATCACCTTCAGATGCTTCTTTTAACAGTGCATTCACTTCTTCTGCTGTGGTATCACGCTTCACATCAAAAATGATGTCTGTTAACGATGCGTTTGCTAGAGGTACGCGAACCGCATGACCATTAATTTTGTCTTTTAATTCTGGGAAAATTTCGACAATCGCCTTCGCGCTACCCGTCGTAGTCGGGATAAGGCTCATGCCGCATGCTCTTGCACGGCGTAGATCTTTGTGTGGCGCATCTAAAATAGTTTGCGTATTCGTCAGGTCGTGAATGGTCGTAAAAGAAGATTGTTCGATACCCAATTTCTCATGAATGACTTTAACCACAGGTGCGATACAGTTAGTCGTACACGAAGCTGCTGTCACGATACGATGTTTTTCAGGGTCGAAAATATGGTCGTTCACGCCCACCACAATGTTCGCGATACCTTCTTCTTTCACAGGTGCGCTTACCACGACACGTTTCACGCCTTGCTCTAGGTATTTATTTAGGAATGATGTTTTGCGATGTACGCCTGTCGCTTCAATCACAACATCACAATCAGACCAGTTCACCGCATCGATATCGCGTTGTTGAGTCGTGGCGACACGCTTGCCGTTGATGACGAGCTCACTGCCTTCGACCTGAACTCCATGATGCCAACGACCTTGCACTGAATCGAATTCTAATAAGTGACCAAGCGTAGCTGCGTCACCTGCGACATCGTTGATTAACACAAACTCCAATTCTGGCCAATCAAATGCCGCTCGCAGCGCTAAGCGACCAATTCGGCCAAAGCCATTAATTCCTACTTTAATTGTCATAGTTTTACCCTCTAACCTTCTACCTTGAATCTCTATTCGCTGTTAACAGCAAGCCTCACGACTTTTATCGTGTAAGCGTGTGATGTCGTCTTGGTATTCCTGCTTCAAACAGTTTGATGCCACTAAGTCTTCAATTAACTTTCGCATCCAACCTGGTAATTGCTGTGATAACTCGTAATACACCCATTGCCCTTGGCGTTTATCCACCAAGATGCCACTGGATCGTAACTGAGCAAGATGACGAGAAACTTTCGGCTGGCTCTCTTGTAGAGCAAACGCCAAATCACCAACGCAAGTTTCACCTTCACGGGCCACGAGCATTAAACAACGTACGCGTGTTTCATCGGATAACAGCTTAAAAAACTGATGTGGAAGCATAATGAACATACCTATATATGGATATGCGTATATGTTTATTTAATTAAGGTATATCGTCAAGAGGAAACCGTCCATCGTCATAAAAGTTTCACATCTAACGAACAGCTTGATTGTACAGAGAGAGATTCAAAGAGATAAAAGATAAGACCAGAGATTATGCAGTCGCGATGCTTTGACTCCAGCGAACCGCTTCACCTAAGGAGAGCTTCACTTCCTCTAAAGGCAACCCCAATTGCATCGTGATTTTTTCAACCCCCGACCAATCGGCACGCTCGTAGCACTCTTCGAGGGAAATAAGTGCACCATAAACCCCTTTGTGATGTAATAGCGCTTGTTGTACTGAATGACTAAGCGGTAACTGCCTAACTAAAGATTCCACCGAAAGATCCAGCAACGCATCTAGAATCGACAGCAAACCAACCATGAAACCTTGTTCGTTGAGGTGAGAGAATGGCTGATAGCGCGACATCAATTGGCAAAATTGAGCTCGTTGCAATGAAAGGTGATACAGCTCTCGAGGCTTGTTACTGGAGATATACGATGCCACAACCAAAGAGACAAACTGCTTAAGGTTATCCTGGCCAAGATAAATCAATGCCTGACGAAAAGAGCTGATTTCGACAGCCAAATTCGGCGCTTGCGTATTTACAAAACGCAATAATTTATACGACAGCGCGACATCTTGCGTAATGATGGACTCGATACGAGTAAAGTCAGGCTCAGGAGCACAAACTTCACGAAACAGTTGCAATGCCAACACTTGCTCAGGACTGACGTATTTAGTCTGCGAGACGAGTGGCTTGCTAAAAAAATAACCTTGGAAAAATTTAAAGCCAGCCGCTTTCGCTTGCTCAAACTCTTCTGCGGTTTCAACACGTTCTGCTAAAAAGTGGTATTTGACGCGTTTGGCAAGGTGTGTTTTGACCAGTTCACAGGCCTTTTCGAGTCCCATCGCCATAATGTCGAGCTTCACAATATGCACATATGGCAAAAAACGGCGCCATTCTGGTGTTAGGGTGAAGTCATCCAAAGCGATCAAGTAACCTTCTCGATAAAACTCACGAATCGCATCAAGAAGCTCATCCGTAGGTTGGCACGTTTCCAACACTTCGATGACAATTTTGTTTTTCGGCAAACTGCGCGGCAAACGTCGCACCAAGCTTTGATGAGGAAAGTTAATAAAGCATCTAGAAGAGGCAATCACTGGGTTAGTACCCAGTGATAGGAAGTTTTCGACGATCAGTCGGTATGTCGCTCGATTTGAATCAATATGTGAAGGGTATGCGTTACTCTCCCCGTCTCGAAACAACAATTCATAACCCAGCGTCTGTCTTTTTCGGTTAAAGATCGGCTGGCGAGCGACATACGTTGTATTCATGCTAAAGAAGGACCTATAAATGGCTTATGACTTTGCAGCTGCTAATAATGCACCACAACCCATGAACATTGAACCGAATACTTTGTTTATTTTTCCCATGATTTTATCGGAGCGAATAAAGCGTCCCATTTGTGCTGCCAAGCTCGTGTAACCCAACATTACACACGCATCAATCACGACCGTAGTGACGCCAAGCACCAACAGTTGCGTGATTTGGTCTTTTGCCGGGTCAATAAACTGCGGGAACAACGCCACCAGAAAAACAATCGATTTAGGGTTGGTGAGGTTAATTAACACTGCCTTGTACAACAGCGCCGTGCCTGACATCTCGTTGTGGTTTTCAGCTGCGACTAAGCTTGATGTATCGCGCCATTTCTGAATCCCCAACCAAACCAGATAAGCGGCACCAACCCATTTAATGACAGAAAATGCGGTTGCTGACTGCGCGACAAGCGCACCAATACCCGCCCCCACCAGCGCGATGTGGATAACTAAACCAATTTGTAAGCCAATAATGGCACCCAGTGATTTACGGGTACCGTAACTCAAACCATTACTGATTGAGTTCACCGTGCCAGAACCCGGAGCCAAACTAAAAACGATTGCTGTTACTACATAAGCTAACCAGACATGGGTATCCATTGCATTTCCTCACTAATTCTTCGATGATACATCGCGTAAACAACGTATCTTCAGGTAATCAACTAATGGCGACTAACCATTCACCTTTGACTTATACTCAAGAGACATTATTTGAGCAAGCAATTGGTGGTCCGATCGCAGCACTTTGGCAAACTCGCCAAGAGGGCTTTGTTAAAGGGACTGAGAAAAAGAACATTTACTGGTGCAAGCTAACCAACCCAGAGCATAAAAAAGCCGTGCTCATCGTAAATGGACGCATTGAGTCTTCCTGGAAATACCAAGAGCTGTTTTACGATCTCTACCGCCAAGGTTTCGATGTCTATTCCTTTGACCACCGCGGACAAGGTTTATCAGATCGTTTATTATCTGACTCAGATATGGGTCACGTCTATGACTTTACTGATTATATTGATGATATGGACATCGTCGTAAAAAAACACGACCTTAGCGAATATCAACAATGCTTCATCATCGCGCACTCTATGGGCGGCGCGATCGCCACACGTTACCTGCAAACTCACCCAGAACACCCTTTTACTGGTTTGATTCTAAGTGCGCCCATGTTTGGCATTAACCTGCCATGGTACCTCTCACCAATAGCGATTCCGGTCACACAAATTATGTCAGCGGTATCGACTTTGCCACGCTATGCACCAGGACATCAGGCCTACTTCCCTAAGCCCTTTGAAGATAACCCACTTAGCCAAAGTTACGGCCGCTACCAATGGTTCCGAAACCTATATACGGAAAAACCGGAACTGCAAGTCGGTGGGCCAAGCACTCGCTGGGTTTGGCAAGGGCTCATGGCCGCTAAGCAGTGCTTTTTATTAACTCGCCAAGTCAAAATACCAGTAATCCTAATCCAAGCCGGAAACGATCGGATTGTTAGCAACCTCGCGCAAAAGCGTTTTATTGATAAATTGCGGAAAACCAACCCGCACGCGGAGCTGCTTTCTATCGAAGGCGCACAGCATGAAATCTTGTTCGAGACCGACAAGTATCGTAATCAAGCGCTCGATGCGATTTTCCGCTTTATGAATGACCCTAAATCGCCATCAAACGAACAAGCACAATAAGAACTCTAGGCGACCATTTCACGACTAAGATTAAAGAGGAAATGTCTACACATCGATTTACCCTCTTTTTCATCCTCATTTTGGCGTACACTGCTTGAACTTGGCTACTTTGACACAGTGTTTAACCGCATAGTGCTACGGGCCCAAGTTCCCCCGCATTCGGAGCAGTACGATCTAGTCAGTCTGCTGTACTCCGTTTGCAATTCACCTGTTCCACACTATCCAAACCGTTTACGAGGACTTCATGAGCACATCGCTACCTTGCAAAGAGATCACCAAAATCGTTGCCTCTGATCTGGATGGCACGTTACTCGCACCTAACCATCAGCTCAGTGCTTACTCAAAAGAGACGCTAAAAGCGCTGCATGAAAAGGGTTATACCTTTGTCTTTGCAACCGGCCGTCACCACGTAGACGTTGCGAGCATCCGTCGCCAAGTTGGCATTCCAGCTTATATGATCACGTCGAATGGTGCCCGAGTGCATGACCAGGAAGATCAGCTAATGTACAGCGAGAATGTCCCTGCGGAACTGGTACAAGGCGTGATCGACACGATCAAACATGATCAAGAAATACTTATTCACATGTATCAAAATGATAGCTGGTTGATGAACAAGGATGATGAAACGTTACGTGACTTCCACGATGAATTCACTTACGTCTTATTTGATGAAGACCACGCCCCAACTGACGGTATTGCGAAAGTTTTCTTTACTCATCCAGGAGAAGACCACGAACGTTTGGTCGTATTTGAAAACAAACTACGTGAGCAGTTTGGTGATAAGCTGAACATCGCATTTTCAACGCCTTGGTGTTTGGAAGTAATGAGCGCTGGCGTGTCTAAAGGTCATGCTCTTGAAGCGGTAGCGAAAAAACTCGACCTCACGTTAGAAAACTGCGTAGCATTTGGTGATGGCATGAATGACGTAGAAATGCTGTCGATGGCAGGTAAAGGGCTAGTTATGGGTACATCACACGAAAAAGTGATGAAAGCTCTACCAAATAATGAAGTAATTGGCAGCAATGCAGAAGATGCGGTTGCACACTACCTACAAGAACACTTGCTGTAAGCTTCAATACTCCAAATAATGAAGGGCTGCACATTCGCAGCCCTTTTCTTTTATCGCTGACTTGGCAGCTTCTCTTTGCCAAGAATCGCGTCCCATTCTTCTTCTGTCACGGGCATAATCGACAAGCGATTTCCACGTTTCACCAACGGCATGTTCTCAAGTTCTGGCATCGCTTTCATCACCGACAACGGAATCACTCGCGCCGTTTTACGTACAAACTCGACATCCACCATAATCCAACGCGGGTTGTCTGGGTCTGACTTTGGATCGTAATAATCGCTTTCGGGATCGAATTGGAAATGATCGGGATAGGCTTCTCTCACAACTTTAGCAATACCTGCCACGCCAACATGTTTACAAGAAGAGTGGTAAATCAGGACTAAATCGCCCACCTTCACTTGGTCACGCATCATATTGCGCGCCTGATAATTACGAACTCCCTCCCAACATGAAACCTTTTGGGTTCGAAGCGTGTCAATAGAAAAGGTATCTGGTTCAGTTTTAAATAACCAATATGCCATAATGCCATCCGATGCCGATTGAGTAACAATAATGAGGAAGATATAACATGAAGGCTTTGAAAAACCCAGTGGCGCTTGCCACCCTGCTGGTTCTGCAAGCATGTAGTTCACAGCCGCCACAATCTGGTGCTGCTGACCTAACCTCTCCACCAGCAACCTTAGATAAGCCTGAAACCATTCAACCTCAAACTTTTATGCTGCGCGGAAAAGTGATCGTCGGTCACGAGAGCCAATACATCATGCCTTGTGGCAGCGACAAGCAATATTGGTTGCAACTATCACCACAGCAAATGCAACGAGCAATTCAGTTAAATAACGAGCCTTACCAGACTATGTATGGCGAGGTTATCGGCCACCTCAACCCACCGGGCATCGATGGGTTTTCTGCTGATTTCGATGCTAACTTTGTCGTGGAACAAGTGAACTTCCTCACAACGGAAAATCCAAACCGTTGTCAGCAACCAAACAAACCAACTCGCGTGTTTGGTAATGAGCCTTCTTGGTCGGCAAGCTTTGAGGCTAATGGACTAACATTCCAGCAAATCGGCAAACAAACCACAAAATTAGCGATTAACAGCAGTCAGCTTCAACCTCGCCAGCGCACTTATCAACTGCAAGGTGGTGAGCTTCGCTTAACAGAAAACCTCTGCTCAGACACAATGAGCGATTCTTTGTATGGCTGGAAAGCAACACTAAAACATGATGGCGAGACGTATCAAGGTTGTGGTATGGCTGCAAACGTCGATGCAACGCTTGGCTGGGCTAATACCTATGTCGCGACCTCAACTCAATCACAAGGTTTTGAAGTACAAATGACCTTAAACCCAGACCACAGCGCCACAACAAAATACCGTTACGCCAATGGACAAGCACCATTAATCGAGCGTGGTTACTGGCAACAGTTAAGTCCGTCTCAGGTTCAAGTTGTCATGACGCATCATCAACAGCAAAGACTGATGTCAGAGCGACTGTTTACTCGAGAAGGCAATCAGCTCAAAGCGACCAAAGAAAAAGTCGGTAACTTAGTATACCCAATCGCCGATGGTGGTTTAGTCCTTTATCCTGCCACCGTTCGTGATGAAGGCATCATGCAACCAGCCGAAAAACGCACCAACAACCCCATCGGTAGTGCTGACGTCCCTTCTAGTGCAGAGTTTGATTCAAAAGTAGATGCCGCGGTGCGCAACTACTTCTTTATCCATCAAACCACCCCCAACAATAACCAATACCGTTGGCTAACTTACGACCTCAACAGCGATGGTAACGAAGAGCTATTGGTACAGTTGGATTGGTGTGGTTCCGGTGGCTGTACATTGCTGATATTTGAACATCACGAAAAGGAATGGCGATTTAATAGCCGCATTACACTAGTGCAAAGCCCGATTATGCTCGGCCAACAAACCTCTCATGGTTGGCGAGATCTGATTTTTAATGTCAGCGGTGGCGGAGCTAAAGCGGCTCAACACGTGATGCAATACACTGGGGTTAGCTACCCACTCAACCCAAGCATGGCGCCAACGGCAACGCCGAACCAAGTCAGTGGTGTGCGTCTGTTCTCTGATGGGATAAGCCCGGTGCGCGAAGGAGTTCGTCTGTAATGTCACAACCGTGTCCAACCTGCGGTTTTCAATTCAATTGTATGTGCTCGCTAATGCCGAAACTTAACAGTGAGCACAACATCCTGCTGTTAATGCATCCGAATGAACTGAAGCGTGATACTAATACCGGCCAGCTACTAGAGCAGTGCCAACTCAACATTGAGCGAGTAATCTGGGATCGCAAACAGCCACCAGCAGAATTGCTCACTCTATTAGCTGATCCGTCGCGGTATCCGGTGTTGCTCTTCCCCTGTGAAGAAAGTATCACACTCGAACATGTGGTACTCCAAAGCCAGCAACAAACCAAAACTCCGCTGTTTATTATTTTAGATGCCACCTGGCAAGAGGCGCGCAAGATGATCAATAAGAGCCGTTGGTTAGAAGGTATCCCTACTATGGGATTGTCTGCGTCGGCGGACTCACAATATCAGCTGCGACGCAACCAACAACAAGGTAATTTGTGTACGTTTGAAGTCGCTGCACATTTGCTCGGGCAACTTGGAGAACAAAACAACCAACAACAAATGCAGCGCTTTTTTGCCCATTACCTCGCTCTGTTCCAAGCTGAAAAGAGTGGACACGCTCTTAAGCGTTAACCATTAAGCTCAGTAGAAGAACCAAACAAAAAACGCAGCCTACGCTGCGTTTTTTACGACAAGAAGTTTCACGTGAAACATCATTAAAACAGTCGAGTCGGCTCGCCAAGATAGTAACCCTGCAAATAATCCACCCCCATGTCTTGTGCAATGGTACACACCTCCTGATTGTGGACGAACTCCGCCACCGTCTCCGCGTTAAACACCTGGCACAAACGCACCAACTGGGAAGCGATCTTGCGCTGTTTTAAGTCTTTATCAATATCACGAATCAAGCTGCCATCGAGCTTTATGACTTCTGGCTCCAACTTTAGGATTTCATCGATATTCGAATAACCGGACCCAAAGTCATCAACAATGATACGCGCCCCTAAGCTTCTAAAATGACTGCACACTTCTATCATTCGGCCGTAGTCTTTGATCTGCTCAGATTCCAGCACTTCTAAACCAATTCGCCTTGGGTCATTTAGCTGGCTAATTTCATGCTCTAAAAGCATTAAAGTTTTATCACTGAGCAAATCTTGCGGCGATAAGTTTATAGAAAAGTCACCTTGCTTATCTCGCATATAATGCAACGTAGAATGAATCATGTGCCGACTTAGTCGAGTGTAAAGATGCGTATCAGAGATAATTGGCAGAAAACGCCCTGGCGCAATCACCGTTCCATCGGCTTCCAGAATACGAACCAAACATTCTTGGCTTGCCAATTTGTGGCTACCAGCATGCACAATGGGTTGGCTATAAGTGATGATGTTCTGTTTGAGAATGGCTCTACTGACGCAACTTAGCCATCCAAGTTGCTCTTTACGCACATCCTCACTGACTTCAATATCTTTCGCATTACAGATATGAGTATTACTGCGTACACCGGAGCGTCTCGCTTCGATGCCTTTGAGTAAGAGCTCATCCACTGAAGCGGATGGAAAATCTCGGCGACTCACTAAGCCGCCGCATAGCGAGATAGAAAGATAATCTATTTCACGTAGGCCAATTGGCTCAAAATTAGTTTGTTCTACCGCGTCAGCAAAACGCGTAAAGTGCTGTTTGATGGTCTCGCTGCTTTGATCAGCTTTAAATATGAACGCCCATTCACCAACCCCAATACTATAAAGCTGCAAAGCCGTTGGCATGCCGAAACGCTTTCGTAGTCGATTCGTAAAGTGCATTGAGAGATCTTTGAGTAATTGATCTCCCACTCGGTAGCCGTATTTTTCGTTAATATGACTAAAGTTAAGTAGCTTTAGAGTCAACAAATGCTCATCCAAATCGATGTTACTCAGCCGCTCTTGCAATGCGACCCGGTTTTGTAACCCCGTGCGACTGTCGCGTCGATAGCTTTCTTGTAACTTGCGCGTTTGGCGATCGAGTTGATATCCCATATGCGCGTTCATATGGTTGAGATCGCCGATCGCATTTCGAATCAAGCTAAACAACGGTGAAATAGAGGAGCTAACGGGCGACTTAGGCAAGTTCAATGTTTGCACTTCGTCTCCCTCTCGCATCGCTAAATACGTCAGGCTGTGATGAAGAATTTCGGGCTGACCAATACCACCATGCAGTTCCCCCATACAGTAACTACCAAACGTCGTCGCAATATCTTTAAAGGCTTGGACTTCGTCGCTGCTGTCAATAAAGTCTAACCGTGACGCGCAGTTAAAAATCATCACGACTTCAGGTTGGTGCATGGCTAACTCAACCACACCATGCCGCACTTGCTCGAGCGTTAACGAGGGATGGTTATAGCAAAATTGCACTTCGTCACCAAGACACCAGGGCCTGTCGAAGCTCATACTGCCATCAGCGTGTAGCTCCGTTACCGTACAAACTTCCTTTCGCCCTAAGCTTTCTCGATACAAAGGAAAGCTGAGCAGTTGACTCAGCGTCACGTCATGGCCATCCGCCAAGTAACGCTTGTATACTTCCAGCGCTTTCTTCTCACCTAAACAATACAAGCGCGTTCCTTTTGCATGAGTGACTTTGTGTGGCATGCCAATCGGGTTCCATTCCGAATACGCATTAGTCCATAGCTTCAAAGTATCACTGTGCAAAGCTACGGCAACCACAGCGTTATCGTAAACTCGGTTTTGATATAGCACCCAGCAGCCATCGTCAATACTCTGCGCCAACCCTCCAGAAATCACTACTTCTTCACTGGCGAAGGTTTGAAACAAGGGATAGTCACGTCGTTCAATTTGCACAGCAAAGCTGAGGATCACCTGTGAATTATGCTGCATTAGAAGAGAGCGCTTGAGCTCCCCGCCATCAATGTCAGGGGAGTAAGAGTATGTTTGTACCGCAGAAGTCAGCGTGGTTTGCTCAAATTCAATCACACTCACTAGGCAACCAGAGGTAAATATCTCCCCTTCCAGAATTACATTACGCGTACTATGCCCCATAACATGAGCATTCGGCAGCGACGACAAAACGGCGTCTGCAAGTGTGGTCGTAAATTCGCGCGATTGCGTCGACAATATTTGTACTAAATATTGTTTATCTGAGGAAGTCGGAAAAGTGACTAAAAAGTCATTCAGTTGACTGACATCGTGAACCAGTTTTGAAAAAGCTCGCATGGACCTACCACTGCCGTAACACTATCTTCACCACGACGTGTGGCGTTACTATTTTTATTTAATAGAGAATAATTTACGTGGCTTTGAGCTGCTTTTCTAGACACAAAATGAGATTAGAATGGATTAATGCGAAAGCAATTAAAAAAGTGTGAGTAACGGCTGCAAACTATTGATTTCAATATCAGGTAAAGTACGTGTTTTTGAATGGTTAATGACATTTTTATTCATATCATTAAACCAACAGGCTGCAAAACCAGCCAACTTTGCACCATGCACATCCGTGGTTAGATGATCACCGACATGCAGAATATTCTCCGCAGGAATATCCAAGAATCGCTTCGCTTTAGTAAACATATCGGTTGCGGGTTTCGCCAATCCATCTGGTCCTGCTTTAAGTACCTGTTGGAAATAAGGCGTAAGACCGATGCGGTCTAAATCCACATTACCGTTGGTGATTGCCACCAACGGGATGTGCTGCGCGAGTTCCTCCAGTACATCGAGGCTTTGCTGCGGCACTTCAAAACGGTTACGCCAGTCCAACGCAACGTCTACTGCGGCTTTCGCGGCGGCATGTGCTGCGTCTTCGTCGTAGCCTACTTGGGAGAAGGCTTGCTGAAGTTGCACTAAACGCCATAAAGTGACATCGCTCTTCAGCTCGGGTTGTTGCTGCACAACTCGCTGTTTGAGAGCAAACCAATCCGCTTTGTTCATATGAGCAACCGCTGGATGATGGTGCTTGAGCCAAGATAGCAACTCACGCTCCATGCGAACGATCACAGGATAGTTGTCATAGAGGGTATCATCTAGGTCAAAGGTCATTGCCTTAATAGGCTCGATACGGCGATAAAATTTCATACTTCGGCTCACTCCCCGTTCTTTTTGCGTGCGCGTGGGTGGGCTTGGTCGTAGGCTTGCGCCAAATGTTGGAAATCCAAGTGCGTGTAGATTTGGGTCGTCGAAATGTTCTCGTGCCCTAAAAGCTCCTGCACCGCACGTAAGTTATTGCTTGATTCGAGCATATGTGTCGCAAATGAGTGACGCAATTTATGCGGACTAATATGGCTTGCGACAGACTGTTTCTGCCCCCATTCAGCCATGCGCTTTTGCACGCTACGATGCGAAATACGCGTTCCGAGCTTAGATACAAACAAGGCGGGCTCACCTGGAGCGGCTAAATCACCACGAACGCGTAGCCACTTCCCAACCCACTCGGTTGCCATCCCAGAGAACGGCACTTTACGTTCTTTATCGCCTTTACCAATAACACGAAGCTCACCACTACGCAGTTGTACGTCACGTACATCCACACCCACCAGTTCAGCCAAACGTAAGCCGGCGCCATACATCAGCTCCATCATGGCGCGATCGCGCACAGCCAACGGGTCGTCCTCGTTGACTTCAAGTAATTGGCTCACTTCGTCAACATCGAGGTTTTTGGGCAACGGGCGTTTTTTGCGAGGTGCTGAAACCCCTTTGGCTGGGTTAGCCGACATCTCGCCACGCAGAATAAGGAAATCGAAAAAGCTACGCAGCGATGAGAGTCGCGTTGCCAAACTGCTGGCTTTCATGCCTTCTCGCATGCCCTTACCTGCTAATTGGCGCACCCAACCAGCATCCACTTGAGACCAATCTTTGAGCCCCATTTCAGCTAAGTGCTGCGCCATAGTTTCTAGCTGCTGTTTGTAATTGCGCTGAGTATGTAGGCTAAGCCCCTTTTCGCTTCGTAAGAATTCATAGAAGCGCTCAAGAGGCTTTTGCAGACTATTTGGCAGAGGAGTGTTGGGAGTTGTCGTCATCGTAACTTTGCCATACCAGTGTTTGAGCGAGATGTGCCACTACTAATGATAGGTGACGCAAAAACAAGGTATCCATATCTGGCTGAAAATGGCCGCCATCTTCACTAGAAAAAGCAAGCACGCCCAGAGTTTGCTGTTTCACGAGCGGCAGTACCACATAGGACCCCATTTCCGGCACTTCCATGTTGCCAAACAAAGCTTCACGATCCACTTTGCGAAGACGTCCTAAGTACGCATCTTTGCCATTTAAGTGAGTGGCCGCAAAGCGTTGATAACTTTCCTTACTCAATTGAATCGATGCGTCGCATTGACTAAACAATCGAACAAACGCACGTAAGCCCAATGCTTTGGCTTTCTCTTCGATAGAATGAATGACTTGTTTAAAGTCACCACACTTTAGAATCTGCCCCTGCAAATCCATAAATTCGTAAAAGGTGCGATCATTGTTCGCCGCAAGCGACATTAGTGTAGTGATCTCTTCCTCTAACTCTTCAATGCGCTGACGTTGGCGATTCATTTGGATGTGTACCAAAGATACCGCGCCTAAGTCTGAGTGTGGGAAAGATAAACGATCCACAAGCTCCGGACGTTGCACAAAAAAGTCTGGATGATCTTTGAGGTACTCGGCCACTACTTCAGCCGTTAAGGCATCTGCTTCTACTTGAGACAAACCGTTTCCTTTTTCTTCAACTAGCAAGACAATTGACCATCAAATACATGCGTTGTAGGTCCGGTCATAAACAACGGCTTGCCAGGGCCTTGCCATGCAATTCGCAATTCACCACCAGGTAGAGAAACCTTAACGTTTTCATCCAACAAGCCCTGCAGAATCCCAACCGCGACTGCCGCGCATGCACCACTACCACAAGCTTGTGTCTCTCCTGCGCCTCGCTCGTAAACTCGAAGACGAATATGGTCACGACTCATCACCTGCATAAAGCCAGCGTTGACGCGCTCTGGGAAACGCTCATGCGACTCAAGCAGCGGACCGAGAGTTTCCACTTCTGCCGTATCCACATCGTCGACCACGGTCACTACGTGCGGGTTACCCATGCTCACAGCACCACAAAACAAGGTATTGTCGCCTGCTCGCATGATGTAAGTTTTCTCTTTTTGCTTCGCTTTGAAAGGAATTTTGTTCGGTTCAAACTCTGGCACGCCCATGTTGACCGTCACTTCCCCATCATCTTCGATGTTGAGAATCATCTTTCCTTTCTTGGTGCTCACGCTGATGCTGTATTTATTGGTCAGCCCCTTCAAGCGAACAAAGCGGGCAAAACAGCGTGCACCGTTACCACACTGTTCAACTTCACTACCATCGGCATTAAAAATCCGATAATGGAAGTCGGTTTCAGGGTCGTAAGGGGCCTCTACCACAAGCAATTGGTCAAAACCAACGCCAGTATGACGATCCGCCAAGCGGCGGATCAGGTCTTGCGAGAAAAACACGTTCTGGGTGATACAGTCGACGACCATGAAGTCGTTGCCCAAACCGTGCATTTTGGAAAAGTGGAAATGCATTTGTTGTGTGTTACTCCGGTAGAATCTGTTCCAGCTGCCACAAACTGGTCAGCTCCTCACGCTGGCGAACTAAGTGGCTTTGTTTACCGTCCACCATCACTTCTGCTGCTCGGGTACGAGTATTGTAGTTCGAAGACATCACAAAACCATAGGCACCTGCTGAACGAACCGCGAGTAGATCACCTTCTTGCAAAACGAGTGCGCGATCTTTACCCAAGAAGTCGCCGGTTTCACAAATAGGACCAACCAAGTCGTAAGTCTGTGCTTCACCCTTTCGCGGTGAAACTGGCACAATATCTTGCCATGCTTGGTATAGCGCAGGACGCATCAAGTCGTTCATTGCAGCGTCGATAATCGCAAAGTTTTTATGCTCAGTATGTTTTAAAAACTCAACACGCGTTAGCAAGATACCTGCGTTCGCAGCAATTGCACGGCCTGGCTCAAAGATCAGCTCCAAGTCTTGGTGATTTTCAAGACGGCCTAGTAACGCTTTGGCGTAATCAGAAGGCTGAGGTGGTAATTCATCACGATAGACCACACCCAAACCGCCGCCGACATCAAGGTGACGAATGTTAATGCCTTGTGCTTTTAAATCATCAATCAGGGCCAATAAACGGTCTGTCGCGTCGATAAATGGGTCTATATTGGTCAGCTGAGAACCAATGTGGCAGTCGATGCCTTGCACATTCAAGTTCGGCAGGCTTTGCGCGAATTTATAAACATCTGGCGCACGATCAAACGCAATGCCGAATTTATTGTCGCGAAGACCAGTCGAAATGTAAGGGTGTGTTTTCGCGTCGACATCTGGATTGATACGCAGAGAAATTGGCGCAATCACACCAAGCTCACCCGCAACCTTGTTCAAACGTTCTAGCTCTGGCTCAGATTCAACGTTGAAACATTTGATACCTAGCTCAAGAGCGCGCTTCATCTCTGCCGGTGTTTTACCAACACCAGAGAAAACGACTTTTTTCGGATCACCGCCTGCGGCAATCACACGCTCAAGTTCACCACCCGACACGATGTCAAAACCCGATCCCAAACGCGCTAGCGTGTTCAATACGCCTAAGTTTGAGTTGGCTTTCACCGCGTAGCAAACCAGGTGAGGATGCTGACCCACAGCACTATCAAACGCCTTCCAATGGCGCTCTAGCGTGGCTCGAGAATATACGTAAAGAGGAGTGCCATATTGCTCTGCAAGAGCTTGAAGTGGGACGTCTTCGGCCCAAAGCTGGCCATCATCCTGATAGTTGAAGTAATCCAAAATTCGCTTCCCTTATTTTATTCGACTGCTGAACCCTAATTTCACCCTAAGGTGCGGTTATTTATTGTGATTGCTCATTCTGTTGAGTGTCATCTGGAATGTATAGTGAGCCAGACTGACCACACCCCGCTAAGGTCGCGGCAACCATCACAAACAACACAGTAACTAATTTTTTCATTTCGCATATCGTGATTATTGAATCAATGCCCCCTATAATCGCACCACACTCAGGAAAAGCAATAGGATAGACGGATGAACGATACTGAATTTCATCAACTGGTGGATGCGCAGATGCAAATCATCGAAGAATCCATCGATGATTCAGGCGCAGACATTGATTACGAAGTCACTGGCAACGTAATGACATTGGAATTTGAAGACCGCAGCCAAATCATCATTAATCGCCAAGAGCCGATGCATGAGATCTGGCTAGCGTCCAAATCTGGTGGTTTCCACTTCAAACTTATTGAAGGTAAATGGACCTGCTCAAAAACGGGTATGGAGCTATTTGAAATGGTGAAGCAAGAATGTGAAAAGCACGCGGGCGAAGCCATTGACTGGGCATAATTCTGGTCAATCGTCACCAAAACAAAAAGAGCACCGAAGTGCTCTTTTTGTTTATTGATACGGGTTTAATTACGCGTTCACAGTTTTGGTCGGGCGACTCGGTGAACAACCGTCATTACGGTAAGGAATGATATACGCATTCCCCTCTTCAGGGTGAATAATTTGATAGTACTGAGGCAGGTTAAAGTTAATAAACTTCGACGCGACGCGACTATCGTCTTTTACCGACGTGTAGAAACTGTTTACAGACGAAATCATTTCATCTTTGGAGCCACTAAATTGGTGATACACTTCAACTTGATTTGACTCATCCAACACATAAATATTGAAGCCATCTTCGTTATCTTCAAAGAAGAACTGCACCAGACCTTCACTGGCAAACCCATCCACCGCTTCCGGCATTTGATATTCTTGCTCACGATCGAGCATTAACAGCGGCGAGCCTTTGAGTTTGTTAGTGGAAATGCTGCGGTAGAAATCGATGGAATTTTCTAGCTTCTGCACCGACACACCACGACGTTCAAAGAACAACCCATAAGTCTGGTTACCAAGACGCATCGCTTTAAAGCGGCGACGTTTCTCTTGCTCTACTGGTTTCAAGCGTAAGTCGATACATTCAGCTAAAAGCTGGTAAACCATATTGCGCATCACACCACGCATGTTCTTCGCATAGCAGAACACATCCACTGATTCTGGTGGCAACGCATCTTGGTGCATTTTGCCCAAAATGGTTTTCAGTGCATCCAGCATCGCCGTTTCCCCTTTGAAATGCAGCGTACGCACTTCATGCCAAGAGTTACGGTAAACAAGGTCAACACTGCCGACTAAATTTTTATGTTCTGGACCAAAGCTAAAAATATCGGTGTTCTTAACATCCACTTTCAACGAACGACCAGAAAGTTCAGACGTCGGATCATTTTCAAAGTTGATGAACATCGCAAGCTGGCTTATTTCACAAGGACTCGCTAGCGCCTGCATAGATGGACGACGCTTACGCAACGCAAAAGTATTTCGTAAGTCACTCACCATTTGGTAAAACTTATCAATATCTAGCTGCGCTTCACGTACCACGGCATGTAAACGAGTCGATTCAGTGATCAAGCCATTGAAGAATGCCCAAGCAACCAACTTACTCAAGTATTCATGATGCTCTAGATATGGTTGCCCCAAAATGCGGTGCGCAATAAGCGGTTGTTTATAGAGGTACCAACCAGACTTGTTCACTCCCCCTTTTTTCACTTCGATAAAGCTCAAGTCAGGCTCGTGCAGATCAGGTGAAATCTGTGGGTTTAGTAACGTTACTTTGCCCGGCAATACTTCAAAAGCAGCGTAGAGTTTACGGGCCAAAATACTGATGTCTTGCGGACTGATAGCAGAAGTGATGTCGTTACGACGCGCAAATTGAATCAAGTTACGGTAGCTTTGCATCAACGCATCCAGCAATGCATGATGTACCACCTTCACTTGTTCAACCTTCCAATTACGGCGGTCATCGAGCTCTGCAACGACACTTGCATCCCAATTCCATTTTGCAATCATATCGCTCAGCGCTTCACGGCGCCAAGCTACTGAGCCAACATTCGGCTCACGAGATAATTTTTCATGGGTTTTGAGATAGAAACAGCGACGCACCAAATCCAAACGTGTATCGTCTTGAATTCGCTCTAAGTAACGGGTTACTTTTTCCAACATTAAGTAGTACGCATCCATGCCATAGAGATCAGGCTCATGGGCAAAGAAACGACGTTTAGTGTCGATGCTTAACAATTGAGTATGCGGGTATTCCCACGAGTAAGCTTCTAGCAAGATGGCTTTTAATACCGATTTGTAGGGAGAGTCGATGCTTTTGTATAACTGCCACAAGTTCGAACCGAAGTATTCTTCAGCAGGAATGCAGTTCAATTTACCAAAGTCGATCCATTCACTACAATCGATGTAACCATCACTGCACAATTGAGAAACGTACTCGTCGTAACACTCTTCCATTTCTGGCGGCACGATTTGCCATAACAAACGCTGTCCGGCAATACGCACCGCACTACGATAGAATTCATCTAACAAAAGTAAGTGCTGAGATGAACCACAGTTATCACCTGTCATCTCCTCAGAATGATTGCTTCTAAAGCGCTCTTTATCCATTAAGAAAAAGTTCGCTTCCACGCCTTTGCTTTGTGCCCAATCCGTGATGAGTAGGCATTTATTGGTCAATAACTCGCGTTCGTCACAATCCATCTCTGGTGAAATACACACCCAAATATCCAAATCACTGGAAGTACTTTGACCAATCGAGGAGGTACTGCCCATGGTGTACAAACCCAATATAGCGGGCTTTTCTACCGTCTTGAGCGGCTGACCAATGGCAAGTTGAATATCATCTATGAATTGTTGCTGAATGCTATTTAGTTCAAGCCCATGCACACCAAACGGGACATCGGCATCATAATAGCCAGGAATTACAGGATGGTTGTAGTTCAACAAGGCAGGAATCAAGTGGAAGACTTGCTGGCTTTGCGAATCCATAAGCGCCAACGCGCGATCAACTCGCTGCTGATTCAAATTATCTAGTCGCTGGATGATTTTTTGGGTGTAAGCCTGCAAGGGGAATTCCTTGGTTGAACAATCACGAAAATCTGCTGACGTTTTAAACCAAAACGGCTTAAAAACGTGATCAATTTAACACTTTTATTGGTGCGGGTAAAGCTTCACGCCCGTGTATCACTCCGGATACAAAACCATACTTTAGTCACAAAATTAATCGCGCGGTAGTGTCGCTCTTATTACCTATTACTAATAATAGTCCTTAGTCTAATTGAGAATCCAGTCACACTATTTTCATAACGTCATGTAATTCCATTCATAGCCTTCAGAGATAACGAACTAACAGTAAGCATTTCTTGATGAGAATGGTAGGATAAACCCAAATCCAAACAGCATTGAGAAGATCATGACACAATCCACACCGATTCGCATTGCAACTCGAAAAAGCCCTCTTGCTTTATGGCAAGCTTACTTTGTTAAAGACGCCCTTCAAGCCGCTCACCCAGGCTTGGAAGTCGAGTTAGTAACCATGGTGACCAAAGGTGACGTGATTTTAGATACACCACTAGCAAAAGTTGGCGGCAAAGGCTTGTTCGTAAAAGAGCTTGAAATCGCGATGCTAGAAGGACGTGCAGACCTCGCCGTTCACTCAATGAAAGACGTACCCGTCGATTTCCCAGAAGGCCTTGGCCTCGTGACCATTTGTGAGCGTGAAGATCCTCGTGATGCCTTCGTCTCTAATACCTATAGCCACATTGATGAGCTCCCTCAAGGTGCCGTGGTTGGTACTTGCAGTTTGCGCCGTCAATGCCAACTGAAAGAATATCGTCCGGACATCATCATCAAAGAGCTTCGCGGTAATGTGGGCACTCGCCTTGGTAAGTTAGATGCGGGTGAGTATGATGCAATCATTCTTGCTGCGGCTGGCCTTAAACGATTGAAGCTTGAAGAGCGCATTCGTAGCTTTATCGAACCAGAGCAATCACTACCAGCGGTAGGCCAAGGTGCTGTCGGTATTGAGTGCCGCCTTGACGATGAAAGACTGCTTAAGCTGCTTGAGCCACTTAACCACCAAGACACCGTAGACCGCGTTTTGTGTGAGCGCGCAATGAATCTGACCCTAGAAGGCGGCTGTCAGGTACCTATCGGCAGCTATGCCCTACTAGACGGCGACAACATTTGGCTACGCGCATTAGTTGGCGAACCAGATGGCAGCGAAATTGTTCGTGGTGAAATTCGTGGCCATCGTAAAGATGGCGAAGCATTAGGAGTGCAGCTAGCCAATGAGCTGCTAGATAACGGCGCTCGTGAAATCCTAACTAAGCTGTACGCAGATCACGAATAACCATGGCAGTGTTGGTCACTCGGCCGGGAGAGCAAGGCAGCGCGCTTTGCTCTCTGCTCGAAAGGCACGGCATTTCCGCATATCACCATCCTCTGATCGACATTGTCGCCGATCTCACGGACACGCACCTCTCTAAACATCTACATCAAGCTCAAATTGTTATCGCTGTTAGTCGACATGCAGTGCAATGTGCACAGCAAATCTTAGCCAGCAACGGGATGTCATGGCCGAAACAAGCTATTTACCTTGCCGTTGGTCAAAAAACAGCACACTATTTAAGCAAATGTACCCAACAGAAAGTACACTATCCCCAAGTCAGTGATAGTGAACACTTATTGCGACTGCCAGAGCTCAACAATGTGGCACAACAACAAGTTCTTATCCTTCGTGGTAACGGCGGAAGAGAGCTGATCAAAGATGCATTGGTGAGGCGTGGCGCAAAAGTTCACTATAGTGAGACTTACAAGAGAGAATTCATCCCATTCGATCCAGTAAGCTGTATCTCACTATGGAAAAACCTACAAATTAACCAGATTATTGTCACCAGTGGTGAACAACTGGATTATTTGTGCAGCCAATTGACGTCGGAGCAATTGACTTGGCTTAATCAACAAGAGTTGTATATCCCCAGTCAGCGTATCGCTGACATCGCAATTCAAAGGGGGTTCACTCGCGTGAGATGCACGGGAAGCGCATCCAACCAAGAATTACTGGCGGCTCTCCAGCCCTAGCTACACAGGATATAGGCATGACAAGTAAAAATAACGACCAAAAAAATAACGATAAAAACCTTTCCGAAGAAACCTCATCGGCACCGCTAGTCGAAAAAACCACATCGCAGCAGGATGCGGACCTTAAAAAAGAGCAACCACAAGCGGCCGAGCCCCCAAAAACAGCAGAGCCAACCAAAGTCGAGTTTGAAGAAAAACAAGGTAAACGTGGTGTCAAACTAGGTACGGTCGCTATCATCTTATCGATTATTTTTGGCGGTGGCCTCGCGTACAAGCTGCATCAACAGCAAGCCGATTACCAAGCGCAGATCGCCCAACTAAAAAGTCAGCTAGAAAGCACTCAAGCTTCCATGAAGCAAGAACTCAGCCGGGTACAAGAAGAAACCATCGAGAAAGCAACAACCGTGACACACAAAGCGGAAGTGGTACTTGGACAGCAACAGAAGAGCATTGAAAGCTTACAGCTCGCCGTTGCCGATGTGAAAGGTCGTCGACCAAACGACTGGCTATTAGCGGAAGCCGATTACCTTGTCAAATTAGCTGGTCGTAAATTGTTCTTAGAGCACGATGTAGAAAGCGCGACTCAACTGATGGAAAGTGCAGACCAACGCATTGCAGCACTGAATGACCCTAGTCTCGTCAAACTACGTAAAGCAATGGCAAACGATATCACCAAACTTCGCACTATCCCGCTAATTGACCGTGATGGATTGGTACTACGCTTAACTGCCCTGCAACAGCAAGTAGACAAGCTCCCTCTCGCCAATGCACTGCTACCTGAAGCTGAAGCCGTAGAAAACACAGAAGTGTCTGAAGATATCGCAAACTGGCAAGATAACTTAATGACCTCTTTGAAGGACTTTTCGGAAAACTTCATTACCTTCCGCACGCGCGATGGTAACGTCATTCCACTGCTCTCTCCTGAGCAACACTTTTACCTGAAAGAAAACATCAAAGCCAAATTGGAAACGGCAATAAAAGCGGTGTACCAAGAGCAAGGTGAAATTTACACCACGTCTCTAAAAACAGCAGACAAATGGGCATTAGCTTTCTTCAACCAAGACGATAATTCCGTTAAAGAGTTCAACAAAACGGTTAACCTACTAAGTCAGCAAAATATTCAAGTGGAATACCCAACAAAACTGCAAAGTCAGTCTCAACTATCAGATGTCATCCGTGAACGCCTACGTCGTGAAGTCACAACGATGACAGGCATGGAGGATAAGTAATGTTTCGTCTTATTTTCCTATTTGTTGTACTAGGCGCAGGACTATTTGTTGGCACCCAGTTTTCTGGTCAGCAAGGCTATGTACTCATCTCCATTGCCGAGAAAACGATCGAGATGAGCGTAACGACATTAGTGGTTTTCGTTATCGCTGCACTCGCAGGTCTTTTTCTGCTTGAGTACCTGATTAAGAAGTTAGTTTATGCTAGTTCTACAACATGGAACTACTTCAGTGTTCGCAAAATGCGCCATTCCCGCCGATACACCAATGAAGGCATTATTAAACTTCTAGAAGGTGACTGGAAAGGTGCTGAGAAGAAAGTAACTCGCTGGGCAAATCATCACGATATGCCGCTGCTTTGCTACTTGGTTGCGTCTGAAGCCGCACAAGGCCAAGGTGATAAAGCAAAACGAGATCACTATCTAGAGCTAGCGAGCCAACAAGAGAACGCCCATCTCGCAGTAGAACTGACTCGAGCGAAACAATTTATCCGCGACAACGAGTTCGAGTCCGCTTTCAATACCTTGCAATCGTTAAAAAGTCAGTATGCGAGTAACTCTATTGTATTGAACTTGCTGAAAACAACGTACATGCAGCTAAAGTTGTGGCAACCTCTTATTGACCTCTTGCCACAACTCACCAAAGCAAAACTCATCTCGGAAGAAGAACATGCAGAGCTGATTCAAAAGGCGCAGTGCGGCTTACTCCATGAAGTAGCGCAGCAACAGGGTAGCGAAGGGCTAATCTCCCATTGGAATAGCCTCTCACGTAAAGTGAAACAAGACACACACCTCGTTGCCTGTTTTGCTCGAGAACTCATCACACGAAAAGCTGATGCAGAAGCCTTTACCGTGCTAAAAGAAGCATTAAAAAAACAACCAGCCCCAGAGCTTTATCAACTACTGCCAGATCTAAATCTGCCAGATACCCACCCTGTCGTGGTCTTCTTAGAGGGAGTAGTGAAGAAAGAACCGGATAACGCCGCTGCCCATAGCGCATTAGCGCACTTCTATTTCCGTCAAGAGAAGTGGCAAGAAGCCCAGGATCACTTTGAGATCGCCTTAAAGCTTCGCTCTGACGTCTCTGACTATGCATTCCTAGCAGACACACTAGAGAAGCAAAATCTAACCAAAGCTGCTCACGAAGTCTCTCGTAAAGCTCTCACGCTCGTCCAGAATGACTAACTTAAGATGACCTAACTAAGCCGACAGCTTACCTGTCGGCTTTTTTATTGCCTGCTATTAACCCTTTAGTCCTTAGTCATCAATATGTTTATCCAATTCATTGGCTCCCAAGTAGTTCTCAACTTCCTAGCAACTCACTATCGTTTCACTTTCCTTTTCTCTTTTGACCACTCTGATCCTGTCATTCCAGCAGAATCCAAAACAATTTTAAAAGATGCAGGAATACGTAACTTTAGCCTGTAGAAGTATGGTTTTAAGACGTAGCTAGATTTAGGCAATAGAGCACGCGCGTCGCTAGACTGAGTAAAACAAAAAGATACATCAGTGAAACAGTGACTATTTGAGTATGCTTATTTGTTCGGTCTATCCCGTAAAAGGGGCTAGAGAAGCAATGGTAGTGCTTTAAGAGAACAATAAGGCAATATATATCGGGACAGCATGCAGTGATGAGGATGAACAGCGTTAGAGGCAACTGCACTTCTTAGCAAAAATCAAAACGTCACAACCAATACCGATACCAATATTACTTTGTCGAAAAGTAGATCGCATATGGAATTGATTTTTGGCAAGCATAGATAGAGTAATAAAGATGTGCGGAAATGAAAAAAGCCTCGCTATTTCTAGCGAGGCTTCTTAATAGTGGCGGAGAGATAGGGATTTGAACCCTAGATACGCTATTAACGTATGCCGGTTTTCAAGACCGGTGCTTTCAACC
>NZ_JAWPON010000259.1:0-760 GCF_033344315.1 Vibrio sp. 2132-1
GACCGGAGCTCTTGCTTATGGCTTTGGCTCCTATCTTTTTTCTCTGCATCGCCGCGGAATACGGTTTGGGACAGCGTCGAGGTAAACTGCCTGACAGCGCACAATATTATCTGCCGGAAGTGGCGTGTAACTTTGTGTTGGCGGGATTACATCAAGCTGCTGATATTTTAACGGGGTTGCTGATTGCGCATTTCTACTTGTGGATGTTTGATTGGCGATTATTTGATATCGAAATGAGTGTATCGACTTTCTTGCTTCTTATGTTGCTGCAAGACTTTTTCTATTACTGGTTCCACCGTGCTAGCCATCGTATTCGTTGGATGTGGGCGGCACATGTGGTGCATCACAGTTCAGAAAGAATGAATTTTAGTACGGCGTTTCGCCAAAGCTTGATGTACCCATTGGCGGGGATGTGGCTGTTCTGGCTACCTTTGGTCATTATTGGTTTTGACCCTAAATGGGTTGTATTCGTGGTGTTGTTGAATCTAGGTTTGCAGTTCTTTGTGCACACGCAGTCGATTCGTTCACTTGGCCCACTGGAGTGGGTATTCAACACGCCGTCTCACCACAGAGTGCATCACGGGATCAATCGTCAATATATTGATAAAAATTACGCAGGTGTTTTGATTATCTGGGATCGAATGTTTGGCACTTTTGAACCAGAAATAGAAACGGTTCGTTATGGCATTTCTAAACCGGTAAACAGCTTCAACCCAATCAAGGTGACGTTTGCAGAATGGAAAGATATGTTCAACGAGGT
>NZ_JAWPON010000260.1:0-758 GCF_033344315.1 Vibrio sp. 2132-1
TAAATGGCGCCATCGATGCCGCTAACTTACGCTCACGTTCTTGGTCTAGAGTGCGTGTTGCCATGATTGACGGCACGTTACAACCAAAACCAAGAACCAACGGCACAAACGCTTTACCCGGCAAGCCGATTTTCTGCATCACTTTATCGAGTACAAACGCAGCGCGAGCCATATAACCCGAACTCTCAAGCACAGCTAGGAACAAATACAAACACGCAATGACAGGAATAAAGGTCGCTACCGTTTGGATACCGCCACCAATACCATCGGCAATAACCGTCACAAGCCAAACTGGCAAATGACCATCCAATAGGTGATGACCGCCATCAACCAAAAGTGCGCCAACGCCGATATCAAAGAAATCGATAAATGCACTACCAATGTTAATCGAGAACATAAACATTAGGTACATCACAACAAAGAAGAATGGAATCCCCACCCACTTGTTCAAAATAAACTGATCAAGTTTTTCGGTAACACTGCGGCTGAGTTTGCCTTCACTGCGGCGAACTTTTTTGCATTGTTCGTGCAGATGAGTGTATTTGGTATCCGCAACGTGTAAATCAATATCCAAATCTAAAGTCGCAATCGCTTCCAGTACTTTGCTTCTATCAAGATCGGAAAGGCTATTGAGAACCATCGTGTCTTTTTCTAGAGCACGGATCGCTAATGCACGATGAGAAACGGTTTGATCGTTAAATAGAGAAGAAATATGCTCGATCGCTGCTTCCATCTTATCGCCGTAATTCAAAGAGCGG
>NZ_JAWPON010000261.1:0-758 GCF_033344315.1 Vibrio sp. 2132-1
TTAGCAAAATAGGCAGGCAAAAGATTAGGATGATTTGGAAAGCGTTCCCACAACAATGGCAAAAGTGCTTTATTGGACAAAATCGATTTCCACATGGGTTCTAGCCAGTTGACGTTTGCAGTCGCTAAGTATTTCGCGTATTCCTCTTCAAACATGAATTCCCAAGGATAAAGTTTGAACATCCAACGAATGGCTCGTTCGTCCACATCCACAAATTTTCCGTCTTCCGTTACACCAATATCTTCGACGTGCACAAAAGCTGTCGCTAGCCCCGCCTCGCGCGCGCAGTCTTCTAAATACTGTACCGTCGCTTTATCTTCTTCTGTGTACTTGCAACAGCTAAAGTGGAGAGTTTGTCCCGGTTGATATTTGGCTATCTTCGCAAAACGCTCAATCAGAAAGTCTTGAAGAATATTGAATTGATCCGCAGCTTGATGAATTCGACCTTTGTTAACTACATCTTCCAGCCACACCCATTGCCAAAAACCCGTTTCAAACAAACTTGTCGGTGTATCGGCATTGTGTTCGAGTAGCTTTGCTGGTGATGTTTCGTTATACGCAAAATCCAAACGAGAATAGAGCGAAGGCTCTTTTCGTTGCCACGAAGACGCGACCTGTTCCCACATCAACTCAGGAATCGCACATTTCGTCAGTAGTTGCTCACAGCGAACCACCTCATCCACAATAGACAAGCACATCTGATGCAGTTCTTCAGTGGGAGATTCTAGGTCGTGCTCGATTTGCTCCAGCGTAAATTG
>NZ_JAWPON010000262.1:0-757 GCF_033344315.1 Vibrio sp. 2132-1
ATCGCTGTTGTTTCTTTCGCGTAATCAGTATCTTTAATACGGCTGTTAGATGCATTAACGTTTTCGTTAATGTTGTCTAGGTTGCTGATTGCGTGGTTGAAACGGTTCTGGAAAGCACCTAGTGACGCACGTTGGCTGTCTACTGATTTAAGTGCACCGTCGATAACTGCTACAGCTTCTTGAGAGCCTGCAACCGTTGTTACGTCGATGTCTTTAACCGTTACGTCTTTCGCATCACCAAAACCGATCTCGCCAGCTAGGTTGCCAGAGAACTCAACTTCACCATTGACTTTCTGAGTAGAAGCAAATACTTGTAGCTTGCCGTCTTCACCAACAGACGCTTTTACATCTTCGCTTTGACCGTTGATGTAAGTTGCTAGCTGCTCAATGTCGTCGCCTTGCTTAGCCTTGATGGTAAGTTCTTTCTCTTCACCTTGTTTGTTGGTGTAGCTCATTTTAAGCTCAGTTTTATCACCAACTGTCCAAGATGCATCTTTACCTTCTTCTGCTGAGTAGCTCTTACCACCCATTGCTGAAGTATCAGAACGTAGGCTGCCCATAGAAAGCATTACAGCTTCGCCAGAGTCCGCACCGATTTGGAAAGATTGAGTACCGTACGTACCGTTAAGCAGTTTGTTACCACCGAAAGAGGTTGTTTCAGCGATACGGTTTAGTTCGTCGTTTAGCGCTGTTACTTCTTCTTGGATCGCTACACGTTCTGCTTTTGAGTTAGAACCGTTCGCAGATTGAAGCGATA
>NZ_JAWPON010000263.1:0-757 GCF_033344315.1 Vibrio sp. 2132-1
AATGGCAGCTGCGCCAACAACAGAAAAAACGGAACCGCTGCAAGCGTCCCCATTGTTCCAGGAACTACTGGCGACAAACCACTGCCAAACCCCGTCGCCAACAAATGCCACGGGTTCTTTAATGAGATCAGAGAAAGAGGGTTGGTCATATCCTTAAACCTATACTGCTAGTTTAACTCGATGAGCTTATTTAAAGTGGTCGAAACCACTTAAATCCCAGTCGAGAGGTTGGTTGTTATCGTGAAGCTCAAACGTTCCATTTGGTCTAATTTGGCCAATGCACGTCACTTTGCACCCGCTATAAGACAAAGCACTCTGCAAAGAACCTCGATTTTGTTCTGATACAGTGAAACACAACTCGTATTCTTCACCGCTAGATAAAGCATACTGCTGTGCGCTGACCTTATCATCTAAAAATTGTACCAGCTCTGAAGAGATTGGTAATTGAGACACATCGATACTCACACCAACTTGTGAGCGTTTTAAAATATGTTTGATATCCGAAATCAAGCCGTCTGAAATATCAATCGCCGAAGATGCTAATCCTACCAAAGCTTGCCCCGCTAACACTCTCGGAGTACTTAGGTAGTGGGCTTTTTCTAGTTCATCAGCACCAATGCGATTGCGAAGTGTTTCATCTAAGATGACATCCAGCCCTGCTTTTGCGTCACCCAAATTCCCCGTGACATACACCCACTCCCCGACTTTCGCGCCAGAGCGAGTCAGCGCTTTGCCCTCAGGCACAAAACCTTGCACT
>NZ_JAWPON010000264.1:0-755 GCF_033344315.1 Vibrio sp. 2132-1
CCAACGTCGCGTGAATGTCTAACTTATCGGTAATTTTCACGCGGCTAGAAAGTTCAGCAGCGAGGCTACTGTCTTCGGTTTGAATGCCGTTGCTATTCTCAGATTTGTAAGATCTTACGGTACTTTTTACGGTGACACGATCATTGAAGTGGTAGCTGATCCCGCTGAGAAAGCCGCTTTGGTTTTGAGTCGGAGAGTTATTGACTCGCGCACCTACATAAAGGTCAACAGAATCAAAAAGTTCATAGGCGTAGCCACCATCAATATTCCATACATCAAAGCTGTCGGTTTGGTAACTTTCACTCGAGATAAAGAGTTTGTGAGGAGACGTGCTTGTTTTCCCTGGAAGGGGAGGGAGATCGTTAGCAAAAGAAACGCCAGACACTAAAAACAGTAACAGAAAAAGCCATTTTTTCATGTCCACCACTCCTTGTGTCTAACTTTTTTATTAGTATCTGCTAAAAGCTTCTCACTATTAAAGCATAGAATATGAAAGCCAACACATCTATTTTCTAAATAATTCGATCCTAGGAACATTGATCACAGTTAAGTTGTTGTTAACTAGAAACAACACCGTCTAAATGTTTGATCTTGCGCTTTATGAGAAAGATCCGCTTACCTATGGCTCCTAATCACCCTTCGTTTAATGGCATTAACTCCTGAAGTTAGAAAACAAGGATGTTTTTCTTAAAATCAAGCGTAAGTAATTACACTTATATATCAATGACATTACGCAGAATAAACCTCTGGAAGAC
>NZ_JAWPON010000265.1:0-755 GCF_033344315.1 Vibrio sp. 2132-1
CACTGGCGTTAGTGCAATCTGCTGCGGGCTTATTAAGCAGCTTGAAAATCATTGATTTACGAGACATGCCCGCCAAGATAGGCAGACCGAACTCATGAAACTTCTCGAGATGAGCGAGCATATGATAATTGTGTTCAATGGTTTTGCCAAAGCCAAAACCAGGATCGAGGATAAGTTGAGACTTATTGATACCTACGGCTTCACAAGCAGCTATGCGCTCTTCCAGAAACTGAGCGACGTCATCCATCAAGTTCTCGTACTGAGGGCTTTCCTGCATAGTTCTAGGTTGCCCCTTCATATGCATTAAGCAAACAGGTAGTTTTGATGCAGCCGCAACTTGAAGTGCACCAGGTTCTTGTAACGCACGGATATCGTTAATTAGATCCGCACCAACAGCGATAGCCTGACGCATTACTTCTGCTTTACTGGTATCGACAGAGATCCATACATCGTATTTTTCGCGGATGGCCTTTACAACAGGAACAACGCGTTGCAGCTCTTCTTCTAGAGAGACATCTGGCGCACCAGGGCGTGTAGACTCACCACCAACATCAATGATGCTAACCCCTGCGGTAATCATTTTTTCAACTTGAGCAAGAGCAAGTTCTAAAGAATTGAATTTACCACCATCAGAAAATGAATCAGGGGTAACATTAAGAATCGCCATTACATGTGGACGAGAAAGGTCGAGAGATTTGTTATTTGCTGTAATAATCATAATAAATACAAAAACCCCGAGCTAACTCGGGGTTTAT
>NZ_JAWPON010000266.1:0-750 GCF_033344315.1 Vibrio sp. 2132-1
AGCGCTACTTGGCCCTATTGTGGCGTCAGCACCGAAAGGTGACTTAGGCATTAAAGCACTGGTTTTGTGTATTCCAATAGCCGCCAATACAGGTGGTATTGCTACGCCAATAGGTACGCCACCGAACGCCATCGCACTGCAATATCTCACTGGAGAAAACACCATCGACTTCCTCTCATGGATGATGATGGGCTTACCTTTTGTCTTAGTGCAATTGACCATCGCTTGGTTCTTACTGCAAAAGCTGTTCCCATCGAGCGAGCCAGAAATGAAACTCAAGTTGGATGGCACTTTCAAAAAGAGCTGGCGCGCAATGGTGGTTTACGTGACCTTCGCCCTCACCATCGTCTTGTGGATGACCACCAAAGCTCATGGCATGAATACGTACGTCGTCGCGATTATTCCTCTGGCAGTCTTTACCTTAACGGGCATCATGGGCAAAGAAGAGCTCAAACTGATCAACTGGGACGTATTGTGGTTGGTTGCCGGTGGTATTGCGATTGGTATTGCACTCGATAAAACGGGCTTGGCAGAAGCGCTCGCCCACGCAATTGATTATGAGGCACTGTCTCCATTTGCGGTGGTGGTTGCACTCTCCATCGTGTGTTGGTTGATGGCCAATTTTATGTCGAACACTGCGACCGCGAACTTGTTGATGCCAATTGCCGCAGCAATCGGGGTTTCCATGCCGAGTTTGGCCGCTGTCGGTGGCTTACAAGGCTTACTGGTTGTGGTCGCATTCTCAGCTTC
>NZ_JAWPON010000267.1:0-749 GCF_033344315.1 Vibrio sp. 2132-1
CTTTTTATAACAGAAAGAAGAAGTATGTACACTTGGGCGTGGGGAGCAGTACTCTCAGTCTCGATAACTATTTTGGCACTGGCAACTTGTTATGTAGATTAACTCATTGCCAATAAAAAACTTTCTAATTTAAAGAAGCTCACTCATTTCTGGCACACCGTCGGCTTGCGATAGCAAGTATTCACACTCTGTTTGGATGAGTGAGACACATAGTTCTATGTGTTCACGTTCTCGATCCTCGATTCCTTGAGCTTCGGTAAGTTCAATCGCTTCCTTCAGGGTGTTTTTTATAGCACCAACGGTTTCTACCATTATGGAAGCCATCTTGGTGCCTGAATAACCCAGCAGAGCGCCGAATTCAGCTAAATCATAGCTGGTGATAGGGCGTTTGAAGTTACCTTTCGGCGGATTTTGAAAGTCTTCACTTTCCCAATCTCCAATCGACATTGCAAAATATTGAGGGATACTGGCGGCACGCCCCTCATCAGCAGACAACTTACCGCTTCGTGAGTTGCGTTTTGTTCCCTCTTGAGCGATTGCTTCTATGTTTACTAAATCATAAAAAGGGGTCAGTTCCAGACCTTTAGGGGTGACGAAGAAGCTAATATTTTTACCATGGGCATCGTAGTTTAGCGTTACTAGATTAAAGAGCATCCATTGGGTGAGCTTTAGGTTAGTGATGACCGTGTCTATGGTTTTGACGCACAGTAGGCGTGGGAAAGAAACGCCATCACGCATATATACGCCAT
>NZ_JAWPON010000268.1:0-749 GCF_033344315.1 Vibrio sp. 2132-1
GAATGTGGTGACAAAAATGATGGGCCTGATTTTGGCGGTTATCGGCACCCAAATGTTCATCGATGGTGCTGGCGAAGCCTACAAAACCGTATTTGCCTAACCCTCCCCGTATTTCCTATGTCCACGCTTGTGTTGCGTCACAAGTGTGGATTTTTTGATCTTTAGTTTTCACTTTCTAAGGCAGAAATACATAGACTTCACCTATCTCAATAATAAGAATAACCAATTGTTGCTAATGCACGAATTTCATTACTCTTTTCCGAGAAATTAATGGGGGAAACATGGCAACGAAAGCAATTGTAGTGGAAGGTGGAGCGATGCGCGGCGTCTTTGCCAGTGGCGTGTTAGACGCATTTCTAGAGCGAGATTATAAGCCATTTGATTTTGCGATTGGTGTGTCGGCAGGCGCATCTAATTTGATTGGTTATCTGACCGATTACCCGCACCGCAGTATAAATGTGATTACAAAGCTCGCGACCAGCAAGCGCTTTTTCGACCCGACCCGTTTCCTCAAAGGTGGCGATTTGATTGATGTAAAATGGCTGTTTGAAGAGTCCAACCGTTTGTATCCCGTCGATGAGAAAAAGCTTTTTGAAGGCATTCCTTTTTTTGCGGCCACCACTAATGTGGACACAGGTAAAGCGGACTACTATCGAGTGACGCGAGAAAATTTCCATCATGCGATAGAAGCGACAACAGCATTGCCGATTGCTTACAAACATACTCCGTGTTTTTCTGGTGGTTGTTAT
>NZ_JAWPON010000026.1:0-53879 GCF_033344315.1 Vibrio sp. 2132-1
TGATAGGTCTATATTGTTAAAGAGCTTGCTTTGCGAGAAGTTTTTCTCTCAAAGCGGAGGTGCATTCTAGCGATTTAATTGACAGTGTCAAACACTTTTTCAATTTTATTTTTCGTAGAAGCTTTCACCTCTCCGACCCTGCTGAAGCCTTATCGCGTCTGCCGTGTCGGTGGATGCGCATTATAGGGAACTCAGATCCGTTCGCAACCCTTTTTTGAAAAAAAATGGAAAAAAATGACTGTTCGATGACTATTTCATCAAAAAAGCAAAAAAGAGGGTAAAAAACCCTCTTTTTCTGCCTTAAAAGCCGTATTTAAATGAATGCGTACGCGTCTGCGAACATACGTTCGCTCTTCGCTTTCTTGTTCTGAGTGAACTGTTCACGTGCTGCGCCAGCCATTTCAAAACGACCTGCAATATAGATATCGTAGTTTTCTAAGCTTTCGAAATCTTCAGCTACAGCTTGTAGCACGTTACCAACTTTACCTTGCCAGTCTGCAGGAGCTTCTTCTACTACTGGCACAAAGTGAACATTGGCAAACTTGTCGGCAATCTCGACCAGTTCGTCTTTAGCATAAAGCTGGCAGTTATCGCGCGCCCCCCAATATAAATAGATAGGATTGGTTTTATTCTGCGCTACGCAGTGATCCAGAATCGAGCGAACGTAACTGAAGCCTGTACCACCAGCAATTAATAATAATGGGCGTTCGCTTTCTTCTTGAACCCAAGCATCGCCATGTGGCGCATCAATTTCAATCTGACCATCAGTTTCAAGCGCCGCTTGCATTGCTTCGACAACTTCTTGTGCATAAGCGTTGTGTTCCGCCGCACCGATGTGCAGTTCAAGTTCACCTTCATGACGACAAGGGCTGCTTGCGATAGAGAAAGGACGTTTGTCTTTTTCACCCATCACCACCATTAGGTACTGACCCGCTTTAAAAGGCACTGGTGATTCTGGATGAAGAAGGATTTGGTAAGTATTACAAGCTAACGGCTGAATAGACTTTACTTTACATTGGATGGTCATGGTGTTCCTCTCGCTTACTCGTCAAAAGTAAGCACTAAATTACTTTCTGTATAGGCTTGGCAAGGGAATATCCAGCCTTGCTGTTGCTCTTTTTCGGTTAGCATCGGTTCGAGGTGATAGCTCACCTCGCCCGTTAGCTTTTTACACATGCACATGGCGCAAGCGCCAACTTGGCAACGGTGCGGGAAGCGAATATTGTTGTTGAGCGCAGCTTCCAACACCGTCTCCCCTTCTTTTACTTGGAACGTAACGTCCATTGGTAGAAGGTGGACTTGATGACTCATAGAATACCTAACTGGTCCCAAATCTCATCGACTTTAGCCACAAGTTTAGGATCTTTTTTGATAGGCGTGCCCCACTCGCGCGTGACTTCAGATTCGAACTTGTTGGTCGCATCCAGTCCTAATTTGGATGAACTCTCAGTCTTACCAAGCACTTGAATCGTGTCTCTATCTGGGTCCATTCGAGTTGTCACCGCCCAAATGATGTCATTCCAATCTCGTGCGTTGACGTCATCGTCGCACAAAATAATGAATTTGTTATCCGTGTACTGAGCAAAGAAGTCCCACAAGTATTCCATCAATGCTTGAGATTGACCGGCTTGGTCTTTCTTCATAGTCACGACAGCAAATTGGTTGTTTGCTGTAACTGGAAGATAGACGTCAACAATCTCAGGGCGTTGCTGTTTCAACTCATTCAGTTCTGCTTCGGTAATCGCTTTGCTGTCTCGCTCAGTGACCTCGGTTCGCGTCGCCAGCTCGGCATCCCATTTAATGGTCGCATCTAAGCCCATTTTGGAGCCAAGCCCAACCACAGGTGAAGCAAAGTCGAGCGAGTCGATTGGCGTGTTATCTATCATCAAAGTATCATGTACAGGGTCCATATGCTCTGACATGGCTTTAACGACATCATTCCAATCTCGTGCGTTTACCGATTCATCGCACACAATAACAAACTTGGTATACATGAATTGACGTAAGAAAGACCACACGCCCATCATTACGCGCTTGGCATGTCCTGGGTACTGCTTCTTCATGGTGACGACGGCCATTCGGTACGAACAACCTTCTGGCGGTAGATAGAAGTCTTCAATCTCTGGGAATTGCTTTTGCAGAATAGGCACAAACACTTCGTTTAATGCCACACCCAATACAGCTGGTTCATCTGGCGGACGACCTGTGTAGGTGCTGTGATAAATAGGGTCTTTATGCATAGTAATGTGCGTAATAGTAAATACGTGGTGCTTTTCTTTTTCGTTATAGTAGCCAGTGTGGTCACCGTAAGGACCTTCATCAGCAAACTCGTTCGGGTCGATATAGCCTTCCATCACGATTTCCGCGCTCGCTGGCACTTCCAAATCGTTGCTGACTGACTTCACGACTTCCGTTTTGCTTCCACGTAGCAAACCTGCAAATGCGTATTCCGATAGCGTATCTGGCACTGGTGTTACTGCACCAAGAATGGTTGCTGGGTCTGCACCAAACGCGACCGAAACTGGGAAAGGTTTACCTGGGTTGGTTTCCATCCAATCGCGCAGATCAAGCGCACCACCACGATGGGCTAACCAACGCATGATGATTTTGTTCTTGGCAATTTTCTGCTGACGGTAAATGCCTAGGTTCTGACGTTTCTTACTTGGACCTTTGGTTACGGTTAAGCCCCAAGTAAGCAGCGGCGCTACATCTTCTGCCCAGCAGCTCATTACCGGAATTTTATCCAAGTCGACTTCATCACCTTGCCAAACAATGTCTTGGCATGGTGCTTTACGTAAACGCTTAGCCGGCATGTTCAATACTTGTTTGAACACAGGCAGTTTTTCTAAAGCGTCTTTGAAGCCTTTTGGTGGCTCAGGTTCTTTTAAATAAGCCAGCAGCTTACCGACTTCTCTTAATTCCTTAACATCTTCACGTCCCATACCGATTGCGACACGCTCTGGTGTACCAAACAGGTTAGTCAAAACAGGTACGTCGTAGCCGATTGGGTTCTCAAACAACAGCGCAGGTCCACCAGCACGCAAGGTGCGGTCGCTGATTTCTGTCATTTCATAAGCGGGATCGACAGGGTGAGTGATGCGTTTAAGTCGACCTTTCTGTTCTAGGTGGTCGATAAATTCGCGTAAATCCTTAAAACTCATAGGCCTTCATGCTGGCTGATTAAACTGTCCGCAGTATAACAAATAGGAGGACTCTAAGATCCTCCTATTTTGTGTGGGTATGTGAGCAAGATTACTTTAATACTTGTTCAATCTGCCGAGTCTTTATCTGATGGTTCGAAGATACTAACTCTTCCAACCAGGTTTGATGCCCTTGTTGAGCAAGCTCTCGAGCAACCATGGTTGCTTCTTCTGATAACGCCATTTTTCTAACTAGAAACTGCTTTACTTGCGGAGATAGAGGGTTAGATTTTGTAAGTAGACTAATAGCTTCTGGCTTGAGTGATGGGTTAACTGTGGCATTCATCAATTGCTGAATGGAAAAAACGTCTCCAACCGCAGCTAAACGCTCAAGTTCGGACTGGCTGTTGTAATCGGCTTTCATCCGCCAGAGTAAGTTGTACACTTCCTCATCCTGACTAACTTGTGCCAACCTGACTATCACGGCCGTCGAGGGTAACCAACTGGTCACATTTGCTTTGGTTAACTGGGCCGTTAATGCAGCAAGCGCATTGGGTGATAAGCTGTCTAACTCTCGAATCAAAAGCGCTTCACGTGCTTGAGCTTGTTGAGATGGCCCTGTAAGCCATTGCTTTAAGTTAAGCTCTCTTCGTTCAGCTTGTAAGACAAAGTCCAAGGTACTTTGGTCTTGTTTCCAACGCTTAATCAAGCGACTCGCAATAACGGGAAAGTTAAAAGCGGGTACACTAAATTCATACCCATCACCTCGCTCTAACACTTGATAAGTCGGGGTCATACGGATCTGGGACTCAACAAACAGAGCCATTCGAGGCGTGAGAATCACATCTTGCTTTTCAAGCTTTTCCAACAATTGAAAGCGCACCACCTCTTGTTGAGGCAAAGCAAGTCGATCAAGGGCAAATTTAAGCGAGTCGACTTCATCTCTGACAGCGTAATCAAGCAGTTCAGAGACTTTAGCCTGTATTTGAGTATCCTGAAGCCACTGCTCTACTACAGACTCATGCATTTCCTTGGCAGATAATGTCGCAGGTAGAGTGATAAGTGACAAGCTCAGGAGTAATGACGACAACATTCCTTGTTGCATGTTAACCTCCCGATAACATTTCCTTCATTCTGATACTTCTATCGGGAGAAAGCAATAAAAAAGCCACCGATATACAGTGGCTTTTCGCAGAATCACTTATTTGAGACTATTGACGACGCATCGCATCGAAGAACTCATCGTTGGTCTTCGTCATCGCTAGCTTATCGATTAGGAATTCCATTGCGTCGATTTCACCCATTGGGTGAACGATCTTACGCAGAATCCACATCTTCTGTAGTTCGTCAGTCTTCGTCAGTAGCTCTTCACGACGTGTACCTGAGCGGTTGAAGTCAATCGCAGGGAATACACGCTTCTCAGCAATCTTACGGTTCAAGTGCAGTTCCATGTTACCTGTACCCTTGAACTCTTCGTAGATAACTTCATCCATTTTAGAACCAGTATCTACTAGTGCCGTTGCGATGATAGTTAGGCTGCCGCCTTCTTCTACGTTACGTGCAGCACCGAAGAAACGCTTAGGACGATGTAATGCGTTTGCATCCACACCACCTGTTAGTACTTTACCTGATGAAGGCACTACGGTGTTGTAAGCACGTGCTAGACGAGTGATAGAGTCAAGCAAGATAACCACGTCTTTCTTATGTTCAACAAGACGTTTTGCTTTCTCGATTACCATTTCCGCTACTTGTACGTGACGAGATGCTGGCTCATCGAAAGTCGACGCAACCACTTCACCTTTAACTAGGCGTTGCATCTCGGTTACTTCTTCTGGACGTTCGTCGATAAGAAGAACCATCAACTCACACTCAGGGTGGTTGTACGCGATGCTTTGCGCGATGTTTTGCAGAAGCATTGTTTTACCCGCTTTAGGCGGAGCAACAATCAGACCACGTTGACCTTTACCGATTGGCGATGCCAAGTCTAAAACACGTGCTGTAATGTCTTCTGTTGAACCGTTACCACGCTCCATAACCATGCGCTCATTCGCATGTAGAGGGGTAAGGTTTTCAAATAGGATCTTGTTACGGGCGTTGTCTGGTTTATCGTCGTTAACGGTATTGACTTTTAGAAGGGCAAAGTAACGTTCACCGTCTTTTGGTGGACGAATTTTGCCAGCGATAGAGTCACCAGTACGTAGGTTAAAGCGACGAATCTGACTTGGTGATACGTAGATATCGTCCGGACCCGCAAGGTATGAACTATCTGCACTGCGTAGGAAACCAAAGCCGTCTTGCAGAATTTCCAGAACCCCATCTCCAAAGATGTCTTCGCCGCCTTTAGCGTGCGCTTTTAAAATCGCGAAGATGATGTCTTGTTTTCTTAAGCGAGCTAGGTTCTCTAATCCTAAGCTTTCGCCCAGTTTTACAAGGTCAGACACAGGTCTGTTCTTCAGTTCGGTAAGGTTCATGGTGGTGGATTCTTGTTTAGTCAAAATAAGATCTGTTTTCTAGTTAAGATGGATTTGGTCTCAGGATCGACCAAGAAGAGAAATTTGTTCAATTAACGCGCGATAAGTTAGCACTAATTAGTATTCTAGTCCAGAGTTAGAAAAACAAAACCGTGCATTGTAACTTTGCACGGTTTTATCTGTAATCACTTGGTGATTATAAGTTTGCGTCTAGGAACTCTTTTAGTTGAGTTTTAGACAGAGCACCTACTTTCGTTGCCGCTACGTTACCATCTTTAAATAGTAATAGCGTTGGAATGCCGCGAATACCAAACTTAGGTGGTGTACCTGCGTTATGGTCGATGTTTAGTTTACCGATAGTGAGTTTGCCTTCGTACTCGTCTGCGATTTCGTCCAAAATAGGAGCGATCATTTTACAAGGACCACACCATTCTGCCCAAAAATCCACTAGAACCGGGCCTGCAGCGTTGATTACATCGTTTTCAAAACCGTCATCAGTTAGCTGCAAAATCTTATCACTCATCTTCCACTCCAATGTGTTTTTCGAAACTGGTTGGATGATAACCAGTAATTAGATGCCCTATTGGAATGTATTTACTTTCGTATTGCAAGCTTTAGCTGATATTCTATAGCCATGAAAAAGACGCATATCACAGAGCAAAAGTTCGCCGATTTGGGCTTAAAGCCCCAAGTTATTGAAGGATTGGACAAAAAAGGGTTCGAATTTTGTACCCCTATCCAAGCCTTGGCGTTGCCGGTCCTGCTCACCGGCCAAGACATCGCAGGCCAGGCCCAAACGGGTACTGGTAAAACGCTCGCGTTTCTTACTGCTACGTTCAACCACCTTCTGACGACTCCGGAACATGAAGGTCGTAAGCCTACACAGCCACGCGCAATTATTATGGCGCCTACACGTGAGCTCGCTATTCAGATTTACAATGATGCAGAATCATTAACTGAAAGCACAGGTCTAAAAACCGCTCTAGCTTACGGTGGTGAAAGCTACGACAAGCAACTTGCGAAACTGCAAGACGGCGTAGATATTCTGATCGGAACAACAGGCCGTATCATCGATTTCTACAAACAGCGCGTATTTAACCTCAACAACATTCAAGCTGTTGTTCTGGACGAAGCCGACCGCATGTTCGATCTTGGCTTTATTAAAGACATTCGCTTCTTGTTCCGTCGTATGCCTGAGCCAAAAGAGCGTTTGAACATGCTGTTCTCAGCAACGCTGTCTTACCGCGTTCAAGAACTGGCATTCGAACACATGAATACTCCTGAGCATGTCGTTGTCGAACCAGAACAAAAAACTGGCCACCGTATCCAGGAAGAGCTTTTCTATCCTTCGAATGAAGACAAAATGGCGCTGCTTCAAACACTAATTGAAGAAGAGTGGCCAGATCGCGCTATCATTTTTGCCAATACCAAGCATAAGTGTGAATCGGTTTGGGGTCATTTGGCTGCCGATGGACACCGTGTAGGCCTTCTTACTGGTGATGTACCGCAGAAGAAGCGTGAGAAGATTCTTGAGCAATTCACCAAAGGTGATGTCGACATCTTAGTTGCAACTGACGTTGCAGCGCGTGGTTTGCATATTCCTCAGGTAACGCACGTTTTCAACTACGACCTTCCTGACGACTGTGAAGATTATGTTCACCGTATTGGCCGTACTGGTCGCGCTGGTGCGAGCGGTCATTCGATCAGTTTTGCTTGTGAAGAGTACGCGGTTAACCTACCAGCAATCGAAGAATACATTGAGCATACAATCCCAGTTTCAGAGTACGATTCGTCGGCACTGATTCAAGATCTACCAGCTCCGATTCGTATGCGTGCACCACGCAACCAACAGCGCCGCACGAATACTGGCGGTACCCGTTCTGGTTCTGGTAACCGTAAGCCGCAGGGACGTCGTCCACGCCAACCGCGTCAATCGGCACCAAAACAATCGTAATAGGAAACTGAGTTCGTTTTATGAGTCAAGCAGGATCATCACCGCTATATGCCGCCATCGACCTCGGGTCGAACAGTTTTCACATGCTCGTTGTGCGTCACATCGATGGCAGCGTTCAAACAATGGCTAAAATTAAGCGCAAAGTTCGTCTAGCAGCGGGCTTAGATGAACATAATTCTCTTAGTATGGAAGCTATGCAGCGAGGATGGGACTGCTTAAGTCTATTTGCGGAACGCTTGCAGGACATTCCTAAACAAAACATTCGCATCGTCGGTACTGCAACATTACGTACCGCGACCAATGTAGATGTGTTTTTAGAAAAGGCTAACCAAATTCTAGGCCAGCCTATCGAAGTGATTACTGGTGAAGAAGAAGCTGCCACTATCTATAAAGGTGTCGCTCACACCTCTGGCGGTAGTGGTCGTCGCCTTGTAGTCGATATCGGTGGAGCAAGTACCGAACTGATTATCGGTGAAGGTTTCGAAGCCAAAGCACTGACCAGCTTAAAAATGGGCTGCGTGACTTGGCTTGAAAACTTCTTTAAAGATCGCCAATTGAATGCTCGTAACTTTGACGCGGCAATTGAAGGAGCGAAACAGACCATCCAGCCGATTTTAGAACGTTATACAGAAATTGGTTGGGATGTGTGTGTTGGTGCATCAGGCACTGTTCAGGCATTGCAAGAGATAATGCTGGCGCAAGGCATGGACGAAGTAATCACTCACTCCAAACTCAAGCGTCTACAGAAGCAAGCCATGTTGGCCGACCATTTAGAAGAGCTCGATATTGAAGGCTTAACACTTGAGCGTGCATTAGTGTTCCCTAGTGGCCTCTCTATTTTGATTGCCGTTTTTGAATTGCTTGAAATCGATGCTATGACACTGGCTGGCGGCGCACTACGCGAAGGCTTAGTGTATGAGATGGTTGAAGAGCTTCGTCAAGAAGACATTCGTGCCCGCACTATCGCTAGCGTACAAAATCGTTATCAGCTCGATCACCAATACGGTGAACAAGTCGCTAGTCTGGCACACACGCTTTTACAGCAAGCTGGGGGCGATGAGTGGATTACAGAGCCTCAGGGCAAGATATTACTCGAGACCGCCGCAAAACTGCATGAAATTGGCTTAACTATCGATTTCAAAAAAGGCGGAGAGCATAGTGCTTACTTGCTGCAGAATTTGGATCTGCCTGGTTACACGCGCGCGCAGAAGTTCTTTATTGGTGAAGTGGCTCGTCGCTATCGCGAACAACTCACTTCTTTACCTGAGCAGCATGCATTATCAGGCTCGAGTGCAAAACGAGTATTGAGATTGTTGCGTCTTGCGGTTCTGCTCAGCCATCGTCGCAATCCTGATCTAGAGCCAAATGTGACTCTAACGGTTGAAGGCGACAATCTAACGTTACACATTGATGCGCAATGGCTAGAGAAAAACCCACTGACTGCGGCTGAGTTGGAAATTGAATCCAACCGTCAGACAGACATCGGCTGGCCATTAAATATCGTAGCAAAATAAGCGAATATCACTGCCTTACAATACTAAAGCCCAGGCGTTCGCTTGGGCTTTTCTGCTTCTACTTCCCCTACAAAACGTGCTGCCCAGCAAAAATCTCAGCTTCTCCGCTCTACATCGAAAAACAGCCATGCTTTATTGATAAACACAATTTAGCCAACCAAGATGCACCATCATGAAAACCGTTTTAATGACTGGCTTAACTGGTACCCTCGCCCCAAAAGTCGCTCATCAGTTTCACCTACGCGGCTGGAACATATTGGAGTGGAATCACCACCAAATCTCACCAGATGATCCAGAGCAAAGTGAACAATTTTGGCAGCAACACCACATCAATGCGGTGTGCCATATGGCGATGGGAAGTGAAGAGTGGGCAGCGTGGCTTGGTGAGCAATGCAAACGCCACAATATTCCTTACCTCTTTGTCAGCACAGCAATGGTATTTGATGCCACAAAAAACGGGCCTTATGGCATCTTTGAAGAAAGAAACACCCAAGATGATTACGGCAAATACAAAGTTCGTTGTGAAGATGCAATCTGGCAAGCAAATCCAGATGCGATGGTTGCTCGAATTGGTTGGCAGCTCCATCACCAAGCAGAAGGCAATAACATGTTGGCGCATCTCGACCGCCAATATGAAGAGAACGGCGTTATTACCGCTAGCACGGCTTGGTATCCTGCGACTTCTCATATGGACGATACTGCACTCGCCTTTTTGCAGCTTATTGAGCGGAACGAAGCCGGTTTATATCACCTTGATAGCAACTTAAAAGATAAGTGGAATTTCTACGAACTCGTTTGTGCACTCAAACAGCATTACAACAAACCATGGCAAGTGCTGCCAAGCAATGACTATCACCATGACCAACGTCTAACCGATGAACGAATTGCCTTGCCGCCATTGAGTGAACGTTTCAACAAGCCAGAGCAAATCCAGCAAGCCGGCATCATAGGAATCAACTGGGGACGCACGCACATTCCCCACTATCGAAACAATGGTGTATCGGTCACAACGTTATGCGCCAACCAAATAGAACCGCTTCAGCAAGCGTGCAGTGAAGAAGCAATCCCAAAGGCAGAAACGAACATCAGCGCACTCAAACTACTTGATGTCGTGACCATCGCGACACCTGCGCATACTCATGCAGAGATCATAAAGACGTTAGGTTCAACCAAGCTTATCTGTGAAAAGCCATTGGTGGGATTGAATTCTGACATAACTCACTGGCAGCAACCGAACGCCAACCTATTGGTTAATTACGCCTTTGCTCAGCTTAATACCGCCAAGACGATAGAGAAGTGGCTCACTTCGCAAACCCAACCTTGTGTGGTCAATCTAGTCACCCAAGTTAACCTACCGGGCACCTTCACGCTCAAAGAGTGGTTTCTTGAAACTGCCAGTCACCCTATATCTTGGTTGCTGCACTGCTTTGGAGACTATTATCAATCGACACTGGTTGAGGAAAACGGCCAACTGATCGTTGATCTGCAATGTGGCGACCACCAGCTAAGGTTTGTATTTGAACTAACAGGTGAACCGGGCATCGAGCACAATCTAACGATTCAATCCAACCAGACCTTAACCAGCAAAGGCTACTACCGTGTCGGAGAAAAATGGCGTTTCGAGCCCATTCTCGTTAATGGCAACGCGATAAATGATGGAGAGTACAGCGAGTCTGATTGCTGGCAGGACGCCAATCAACGCAGTGTCGGTTTGATGTTGGCGATGTTCAATCAAAGCATCAGCTGGGATAACGGCCTGCAACTTGGCGCCTTCGATGCGCAAAAAGCCATTTTGATTGAGAAGATGCTCTGTTAGCCATTTCACCAGCGAGCTTCCTCTACGTGCCGTACCTTCGATTAAAAGGTCTCACTCGGGACCTTTTTACTGCTCATTTTTACCTTCGTACAGCTCAGGGAGCTTTTGGACACCCATGATCTAATTGCTCCCCACGCTGTACAAAACCCTCTAAATCCCAGTAAGCAGGTACAAAAAAGCCGCTTGATTTAAGCAAGCGGCTTTCGGGGTTCCCACTGATATTAAGACTGAACGCTTGTCGTCACCTTAAAGTCAGGGTTCACCGCAGTCAGCTTCTTAATTAGGTAATTCAGTAATACGCCGTACATCGGAACGAACAAACCAAGACTGATAATCAGTTTGAAGCCGTAATCCACCAACGCGATTTCCGTCCAATGCTCTGCCATAAATGGATCTGGGCTTTGATAGAACGCAATGGCGAAGAAAGCGATAGTATCAAGTGCATTACCGAAAAGCGTTGAACACGTTGGTGCCACCCACCATTGCTTCATTTGACGTAGGCGGTTGAACACGTGCACATCCATGATCTGACCAAGTAGGTACGCCATGAAGCTAGCAATCGCGATACGAGCAACGAATAAGTTAAATTCCCCTAGGTGACCAAAACCTTGGAATTGACCTTCGAAGAACACCACCGATAAGAAGTAAGACACTGCCAAAGCAGGCAACATCACTAAGAAGATGATCTTACGCGCCAACTGAGCACCGAAAATACGCACAGTTAAGTCAGTCGCTAGGAATATAAATGGGAAAGTGAATGCGCCCCAAGTGGTATGGAAACCGAAAATAGTAAACGGTAGCTGAACTAGGTAATTGCTAGATGCAATAATGACTAGGTGGAATAGAACCAGATAGATAAGGGCGTTGCGCTGCTGCGCAGGGGTAAAGTTACTCATGCGATACCTTTTTAGTTTGGTTTGGGGGTGAGGGAACCCAAATCGAGTCACTGAATAAAGTGGCTCTTACCAACAATGTAAAATGAAAAATAAACTGGCTTGGCTCTTTCTGAGCGAAGCGGTGGGCGATTATACATTAACCACTTTTCGCCGCAAGTCATCTGTCTTACGCAAACGTTTGAGCATAAAAAAGGGTGTTTCATGTGAAACACCCTTTCTAAAAAAACTCTATTTTTAGAAGCCGCGCTGGAACAATCCTGCAAGATAATCCAACTCTTCCCTGCTCTCTTCAATCGCTAACGCTTCAAACCAAATCGCTTCGCTGTAATGCTCTGCTTTCATAAACAGTCGGCAACCTTCAAAGTCGATCAGCCAAGAGTGAATATCCGCATCCCATTGTTTTTCAACCACAGTAGCAGAAAGCAAGCCGACTAAACGCTCACCTAAAGCAGGAAAGCTATCAAGGTCAAAGCTCGGCGCGGTAATGATTAAGCGCCCTTCTTGTGCCATGTAGTCCGCTAAGCCAAATTCCTTTTGCATCTTGGTTCCTTATCCATGGTGAGTAATGTGTTCTTGAATCAAATCAAGGAATGGGTCGGCGTACTTCTCCAGTTTGCGTTGACCAACACCGCTGACTGCCAGCATTTCGCCGTAAGACGTTGGCAGAATTTCCGCCATATCAATCAAAGTCGCGTCACTGAAGACCACGTATGGTGGCAAACCATCTTCATCAGCAATCGACTTACGCAACTTACGTAACTTAGCAAACAGCTTCTTATCGTAGTTCTTGCTGGTCAATTTATCTGACTTCGCCGCACGTGCTGCGGTGTCTAAACGTGGAACCGCTAACTCTAGGGTCACATCGCCACGCAAAAGCGGACGTGCCTCTTCGGTTAATTGCAGCGTTGAGTTACGCGTGATGTTTTGAAACAACAGCCCTTTGTGGATTAACTGACGGAAGATACTCACCCAGTAATCGTGGCTGTGGTCGCGCCCTATCGCGTAGGTAGAAATCTTATCGTGCCCGTTTTCACGTACACGAATGTTTTGCATGCCACGTAACACTTCTACCACGTAGCCCATACCAAAGCTCTGATTAACACGGTACACACAAGACAACGCCTTACGTGCTTCTTCTGTTGCATCAAAGTGCTTCGGTGGATCTAAGCAAATATCGCAGTTGCCACATGGCTTCTCACGATACTCACCAAAGTAATTCAATAGCACCTGACGACGACAAGTCTGCGCCTCAGCAAAGGCACTCATCGCATTCAGTTTGTGGGTTTCCACCTGCTTCTGTGGACCATCGTCTTTCTCATCCAACATACGGCGCAGCCAACTGATGTCCGCTGGGTCATACAACATCATCGCTTCTGCAGGTAAACCATCACGCCCTGCACGACCCGTTTCCTGGTAGTAAGACTCGATGTTGCGCGGGATATCAAAGTGAACCACAAAACGCACGTTTGGTTTGTTGATGCCCATACCGAATGCCACGGTCGCCACGACAATTTGGATGTCATCACGTTGGAAAGCTTCTTGAACGTAAGCGCGCTCATCAGCGTCCATACCTGCGTGATAACCAGCAGCACGAATGTGGTTGTTGCACAGCTTCTCGGTCACCATCTCAACTTTCTTACGGCTACCACAATAGATGATGCCGCAGTTACCCTTTTGGGTTTCCAGATAACGAACGATTTGCGAAACCGGCTTGTGCTTCTCAACTAAGTTGTAGCGAATGTTAGGACGGTCGAAGCTGCCTAGGTAAACCTCTGGATTATTCAGTTGCAGACGCTCAAGAATATCTCGGCGCGTTGCATCATCCGCCGTCGCCGTCAGCGCCATAAATGGCACATGGGAAAACTGCTGCTTAAGTTGACCAAGCGCGGCATATTCTGGACGGAAATCGTGTCCCCACTGGGAAATACAATGCGCTTCATCGACAGCAATCATCGATAGCGGCAAGTTTTCCAAGCGCTCAATGAAATCACGCATCAATACGCGTTCTGGCGAGACGTACACCAACTTAAGATGACCAGTGTGCATGCGGTTATACACGCTGAGCAGCTCTTCACGAGGCATGGTCGAGTTAATGCACTCAGCCGCTACACCGTTGGCTTTAAGCTGGTCCACTTGGTCCTTCATCAGCGAGATAAGCGGAGAAATGACCAAAGTAATGCCAGAGCGAACCAAAGCAGGAATTTGATAACACAGCGACTTACCGCCACCCGTAGGCAGGATAACTAAGCTGTCGCGACCTTCTACCGCAGCATCAATCACCAACTGCTGACCATCACGGAACTCTTGGTAACCAAACACATCCTCCAACACACGTTGAGGCGTTACAGGCGAATCAGATTGTTCGGCTAACAAGGTCGAGGTCATGAAAAGTCTCAGATTGGGTCTTAAAAAAGAGGTGCTTATGCATACCACTGGCACACAAAGTGAGGGCACATTGTAATGGGGTTTCATGGTGAATAAAACCGCAAATTGTTAGGTGTTTCGCATCACGACTCGTATACTGATTTTCTGCTCTATAAAACACACAATTAGGTGACACTTCATGACACCAGAAGACGAACAACAACGCGCGCGGCAAGGTATCTTGCTAGCGATTGGTGCGTACACCATGTGGGGCATTGCGCCGATGTACTTTAAGTCCATCGCACAAGTATCTCCTTTGGAAATTCTAAGCCACCGAGTGATATGGTCTTTCTTTTTGCTTGCTGCACTCCTCCATTTTGGCCGTCACTGGCGCTCGGCTTACCACATCGCGAAAGACAAAACGAAAATCGCTTACCTGATCGCAAGTTCCATGCTAATTGGCGGCAATTGGTTGATTTTCATTTGGGCGGTAAACTCGAATCACATGCTCGATGCCAGTCTCGGCTATTACATCAACCCGTTAATCAATGTGTTACTCGGGATGGTCTTCCTTGGCGAGCGTCTACGTAAGCTTCAGTGGTTCGCGGTTGTATTGGCAGGTTGTGGCGTACTCGTTCAACTGATTGTATTTGGCTCCGTACCTGTTGTTGCGATGGCGTTAGCAATGAGCTTCGGCTTTTATGGCTTATTAAGAAAGAAAGTCAGTGTCGATGCAAAAACTGGCTTGTTTATCGAGACATTACTTCTGCTGCCGGTGGCCGCTGTTTATTTGCTTTTCATTGCCGATACACCAACCTCAAATATGTTTACGAATCCACTTACGTTAAATAGTTTGTTGATCGCAGCTGGGGTTATAACAACCCTGCCACTGCTGTGCTTTACGGGTGCAGCAACAAGACTCAAATTATCGACTTTGGGCTTTTTCCAATATATAGGCCCAAGCTTAATGTTTTTACTTGCAGTATTGATGTATGGCGAACCCTTTACCATGGATAAAGCGATCACTTTCGTCTTTATTTGGGGAGCACTAGTCGTGTTTAGCTTTGATGGATTACGTAATAACCGTCGCTCACGCCGAATCGTTCAGCCACAGTGATCGTTTTTTACAAGACAAGTTAGAAATTGCCAGATAAGCTTGGTCATAATGTGACCAAGCTTTTTTATTTAATGGAACATATTCAGTACTACGCAACCGACCATGACAACTTGAGTCTAATAGAGGCGAAATACCAGAAATTTGCTTTTCAAAGGCATTACCATCTGGATTTTCATCTCGGCCTGATCACGCATGGTGCGCAGAAGTTCCAATACCAAGGTAACAGCCACCAAGTTGGTCACGGGCAAATTGTGATTATGCCGCCGGATGAGCTGCACGACGGGCAATCTAAGCTCGAAAGTGGCTACGAAGTAAATGTGTTTGCGATCGAACCTCATCTATTGAGCGATCTGGCTGATCTTAAGCAAAACGGTCAAATAATACACTTCAACGAACTGATCATCTCGGATCCGCAGATATTTTCACAACTTAGTAACTTACACGGGCTGCTTCGTCGTGAAAACCTCAGCCAACTCACCAAAGATTGCCTTCCTTTTGAAGGATTTAACCAACTTTTTGATCGCTACGGATCGCTTGAGCGACAAAAAGTGGTGCCGCTAGGAAACCAATCGCTTGGGACGTTAAAAGATTATCTAATGGCTAACCTTGACCAAGCGGTGCGTTTGGATTCACTTTCAGAGCTGTGCCAACTGAGCCCAACTCAGTTCCAGCGTCACTTTAAAGCGCAAACTGGCATGACGCCTTATGCATGGTTCGCACGCCTGCGCCTTGAACAAGGCATGAAGTTACTGCAAGCTGGTCAATGTGGTACCGACGTCGCTCATCAAATCGGTTTCTATGATCAAGCGCATTTCAGCAAAGCGTTTAAACAGACCTACGGCGTTTCCCCTTCTCAAGTGGCTCGTTAATTTCATTTACCGAGAAAGCTGTCAGTTTTTTACAAGCGCCACAGGTGACTTACCACGACAATAGCCGCATTGGTTAAATTTGAGATGTGTTATGAATGAATCCACCATATTGCTGACACTCGCCAGCATTCACTTTATTGCCCTAATGAGTCCAGGTCCGGACTTTGCGCTGGTCGTACAAAATGCGACGCGTCATGGTCGTCAAACTGGCTTGTACATTGCGTTGGGATTGTCCGTCGGTATTTTGCTGCACTCTTTGTTCAGCCTGACAGGTGTGAGTTTTGTCGTCCACCAGCACCCAGTGCTGTATTCCGTGGTACAACTGCTCGGTGGTAGTTACCTGCTCTACTTAGGAATTGGCGCATTGCGTGCCGTGATCTCGATGATCCAAAACCCACTGACGGATCAACCTAAGAAGCAAAATAACCTAGTGATCAGCAATAAGCGTCAAGCGTTTGCTAAAGGGTTTGCGACCAACATTCTTAACCCAAAAGCCCTGGTGTTCTTTGTCAGTTTGATGTCGAGTTTAGTCCCAGCAGGTATGTCGATTACTGGCAAAGGTATTGCACTGGTCATCCTGTTTGGCTTGTCGCTATTCTGGTTCTCTAGCCTTGCATGGATGCTGTCGACACAGCGCTTACAGCGTAAATTGCAACAAGCGGGTATCTACATCGACGGTCTATGCGGCGTGGTATTTACTCTAGTGGGCGGCAGTATTCTATACCAAACTATCAATACTTTTATCGGATAAAGTACTGATTTAAAAGCGTAGCACAATCGACATTTCTAAGATTGCTGACTCGACGTGACTCTCCATAACTGCCAAGCTCAAAGCACAAAACTGGCAACATGGAGAGTCATCATGCATTGGACGTTCAACCGACTCGTGACCACGGGTCTTTTTCTTACTTCCCCACTAATCTTATCTACCTCAGTCTTTGCTAACCAAGCAGCAGATGCGGTTGCGCCGGAGCACAGCACTGGCTTCGAGCAAAAACAATTGATCAAAGCGAAAGATTATATGGTTACCGCTGCTAACCCAATTGCAACCCAAGCTGGTGCGGATGTTATTGCCCAAGGTGGTAATGCTATTGATGCTATGGTTGCCGTGCAGCTGATGCTGGGCTTGGTAGAACCGCAATCATCAGGCATTGGTGGTGGCGCCTTCTTAGTGTATTGGGACAGTGAGAAACAAAAACTGACTACGTATGATGGACGCGAAACCGCACCGCTCGCCGCAACGCCGAAACTCTTCCTAGATGACAAAGGACAACCACTGCAATTTTACGATGCGGTTGTCGGTGGGCGTTCCGTTGCCACTCCTGGTACAGTGAAACTGCTGTGGGACACGCACCAGAAATACGGCAAGTTGGAATGGAAGAAGATAATCCAACCCGTGATTACCTTGGCTGAGCAAGGTTTCGAAGTCAGTCCTCGCCTCGCGAGTCTGATTGAGAAAGATGCTAAGCGCCTATCACGCTTCCCTGCGACTAAGGCTTACTTCTTCAATCCAGACGGCTCACCAAAAGCCGAAGGCACGTTGTTGAAGAACCCTGAATACGCGCAAACTCTGACGGCAATTGCAGAGCAAGGGGCAAAAGCTTTCTATCAAGGCGATATCGCCACAGACATCATCAAGACCGTACAAAATGCACCGGGCAATCCTGGCGTATTGGCACAACCTGACTTTGATGCGTTCCAAATCAAGCAACGTGAACCGGTTTGTGCGGCTTACCAAAGCTATGATATCTGCGGCATGGGACCACCTAGCTCTGGCGCATTGACGGTTGGACAGATTCTCGCGATCACCGAGCAATACGATCTTAAAGGTTGGGGAGCCGAAAGCGCGAAATCATGGCAAGTGATCGCCGATGCATCGCGCCTTGCGTTCGCGGATCGTGGTAAATACATGGCTGACCAAGATTATGTGCCAATGCCAACCGAAGGCTTGCTTGATAAAGATTATCTCAAACAACGTGCTGAGCTCATTCAAGTCGGTAAAGCCTTGAGTAAGGCTGAAGCCGGTAATCCTCCTTGGTCGCACGCCATGAACTTAAGCATGGACCAATCGATCGAGTTGCCTTCCACCAGCCATTTCAATATCGTCGATAAGCAAGGCAATGTGGTTTCAATGACAACAACCATCGAGAACGCCTTTGGCTCACGCTTGATGGTGCGCGGCTTCTTGCTCAATAACGAACTGACCGATTTCTCTTTCCGCACGCATCAAGATGGTGTGCCAATCGCAAACCGATTAGAACCGGGCAAACGCCCACGTTCATCTATGGCACCAACCATTATGATGAAGGATGACAAGCCTTACATGGCAATTGGCTCACCGGGTGGCAGCCGCATTATTGGTTACGTCGCACAAGCCATTATCGCCCACACGCAATGGGATATGGACATCCAAAGCGCGATTAATCAGCCACGATTGCTGAACCGTTTTGGCACCTTAGATATTGAGCAAGGTACCGCCGCAGAGGGCTTACAGCCTGCTCTGGAGAAGATGGGCTTTAAAACCGATGTTCGGGATTTGAACTCTGGTCTGCATGCGATACGAATAACAAAAGACGGTCTTGAAGGCGCTGCGGATCCAAGACGTGAAGGTGCCGCTATCGGGCAGTAAGAGTCTTTCGCTCGACCCCTTGTGCGAGATCTCTCACAAAGGGTTGAGCAAACCTCTCTTTTTTAATGGTAAAACCGTACAGAAAAGAGCATAAGCCATTGAATTTAATACTCATGTATCTTTTTTGAACGCTAAGAGAGTTAAAAAATGTGAGATTAGCCCGTTGTTGGAAATCGTTAAACACGTAATATTAAACCTGTCGGAAGGATGCTGACACGGAACAGGAAACACCACGAACTTGGTGAACTTCAGGAAGAAGAAACGGTTATTCAGGATGAATAGTCGGGCATGGATTGCAAAATTGGACATTGAACGGAATCAATAGTGACTAGGATGGTTGCTACTAAGGACGGGAAATGGACACCTCTGGACGAGGCAAGGATTTGAACATCAGGATGATGTCAGGGACACCGCTCAGGGAACAAGTGATGAGAGCTAACGAGGATAGTTAGCAGACCAGGATAAGGTCATTAAGGACACCGCTAGGAAGGCGACGTAAGGATTAAGCTGACGGATTCAGCACACTATCATGGATTAGATGCATGGAGCACTCTTAGTAGCTGGATTGCTGCGAGTAAGACTATAACCCCGATGGGCGCAAGCCCTCGGGGTTTTTCTTTGCCTAAAGTTTTTCTCATCTGCACCGTTAAATCGCGCTTTCGAATTCCATTTTTTTACTGCTTTATCGACGCCAAAACCGCACAAACAAAAAGAGCCGCCGAAGCAGCTCTTAAGTTGATGATACCAATCACAGTAAATAAGTGATCAGAAGTAGCGTAGGGAAAATGCTTGAGAACAAGGCGCAATTTTTCGATAAGTAGTTATTCTACAATCAAAAATTGCAACGCAGTTATCGAGTATTTTAACAAGCTAGAATGACCAGTTATTTACTACGATTGGTATGAGTTTTGGTCAAGCCTTACAGTTTCTCTAGTCGTGCGTAAGCAGTTACCAACCATTTGATGCCTTCACCGTTAAAGGCAATCTGTACACGGCTTTGTGGACCACTGCCTTCGAAGTTGATGATGGTGCCTTCACCAAACTTTGGATGCATCACACGAGAACCTAGCGTAAAGCCGGTTTCATTAAAGCTCTCTTTCACAACAGTTTGGCTAAATCGACCACTGCTTGAAGGACGGCTAACTTGCGCCTTCATTCGTACTTCATCTAAACAAGTTTCTGGCAGTTCACGGATAAAGCGAGACGGTTTATGGTATTTATCCTGACCGTACAAACGACGCATTTCAGCATAAGTGATGTACAGTTTCTGCATCGCACGGGTCATGCCTACGTAACACAGACGGCGTTCTTCTTCTAAGCGCCCTGCTTCTTCTGCCGACATTTGGCTTGGGAACATGCCTTCTTCCACACCGACCATAAACACCAATGGAAACTCTAGACCTTTCGCACTGTGTAATGTCATGAGCTGAACCGCATCTTCAAATTCGTCCGCTTGTCCTTCGCCCGCTTCTAGTGCTGCGTGGGTTAGGAATGCCGTCAGCAGTGACATGTCTTCGGCTTCTTCTGGTTTCTCGAATTGGCGAGTTGCGGTCACCAATTCCTCCAAGTTCTCAATACGTGCCTTAGACTTTTCGCCCTTCTCTTGCTCGTACATCGCGAACAAGCCCGAGTATTTAATCACATGGTCAGTTTGGTGATGCAGCGGCATCTCTAAGGTGTCGTCTTCTAGCGCGGTGACAAGCTCGATAAAACGGCTCAGAGCACCAGCAGCGCGACCAGCAAGCACCTTCTCGTCCAACATTGCCACACTCGCTTCCCACATGGTGCAACCACGATCACGAGCCGCAAAGCGGATGGTTTCAAGCGTCTTATCGCCCAAACCACGCGTTGGCGTATTCACCACACGTTCAAACGCCGCATCATCGTTACGGTTGGCAATCAGACGCATGTAGCTCAAGGCATCTTTGATTTCCTGACGTTCGAAGAATCGCATGCCGCCGTAGATACGGTAAGGCAGACCGGCTTGAATTAACGCTTCTTCCAGAACACGCGACTGGGCGTTGTTACGGTAAAGCATCGCAGCGTCATTCAGAGCACCGCCCTTGTCTTGCCACTCTTTGATTTTGTTCACCGCAAAACGGGCTTCATCTAATTCGTTGTAAGCGCTGTAAACCGAGATAGGCTCACCGACCACGCCATCCGTCCACAACTCTTTACCCATACGCTCGGTGTTATTCGCAATCAGGGTGTTAGATGCTTCCAGAATGGTCTTGGTTGAACGGTAGTTTTGCTCAAGACGAATGGTATTTACGCTTGGGAATTCGAGCGTAAACTTCTCAATATTCTCGACTTTTGCACCACGCCAACCATAAATCGACTGGTCGTCATCACCTACGATCATCACGTGACACTCAGGACCCGCCATCATACGTAGCCAAGCATATTGAATGTTGTTGGTATCTTGGAACTCGTCCACCAAGATATGCTTAAAGCGTGCTTGGTAGTGTTCACGGACGAACTTGTTATCACGCAGTAGCTCATGTGCGCGCAGCAAGATTTCCGCAAAATCGACTAAACCAGCACGATCACACGCTTCTTGGTAAGCGGTGTACAACTGCAGATATGTCTTGGTTACTGGATCATGGTACGCATCAATGTGCGACGGACGCAGACCTTCGTCTTTCTTACCGTTAATCCACCATGCCACTTGGCGTGCAGGCCATTGCTTCTCATCGAGGTTTTGCGCTTTGATCAAACGCTTTAGCAGACGCTGCTGGTCGTCACTGTCAATGATTTGGAAATCTTCCGGTAGCTTCGCATCAAGATAGTGTGCTCGCAGAATACGGTGACAAATGCCGTGGAAAGTACCATTCCACATACCGCCTGCACTGCCCATCATTAGCTCTTCGATACGTCCACGCATCTCTGCCGCCGCCTTATTGGTAAAGGTTACCGACATAATTGAGAACGGAGAAGCTTGCTCGACCGACATCAGCCAAGCGATACGGTGAACAAGAACGCGTGTCTTACCACTTCCTGCGCCAGCAAGAACGAGCAAGTTTTCTAGAGGTGCTGCAACGGCTTCACGTTGTTTATCGTTCAAACCGTCGAGTAATAGAGATGGATCCATCATGATGAGAGCTACTGGTTATTTATACATAAAAACCGATTATAACCTAAACAACCGGGTGCTGTTTAGACAAAACTTGATAAAAAAATCGATGTTTTTTTGCCCAACACATCAATTAGTTATACCTATTTGACCCTGCAAACCCATTTACTTCGGAAATTTTTCTGAAAGTTTTTTAGCCAGTTTCCTATCTTTTAAGTTAAGCAAGTTGATAACAAAAACGCCAAAACAGGTGATTCATCTTGCCAACTTAAAGTAAAGGAAATCATTCAGAGGAATTTATTATGAAAAAGTCGAATCTAGCTGTTACTGCTGCTGTTACTGGTCTTCTAGCTCTTGGTGGCACAATGCTAACTGCAGCTCCAGCTGTCGCTGCTGAAAAAGAAAAGTGCTATGGCGTTTCTAAAGCAGGTAAAAACGACTGTGCAACAAAAAGCAGCTCATGCGCTGGTACTTCTAAAGAAGATAACCAAAAAGACGCATTCGTAGTCGTACCAAAAGGTCTTTGTGACAAACTCGCTGGCGGTAGCACTTCTTCTTCATAATCTTTTATCGCTAGCTATTGTGAGGATGCGTTGACGCTCAACCAACGCAAAGCCAAGACGCATCCTTCTCTTCCCGCACGATTTGAAAAGGAGTTTCACGTGAAACACCACACCTTCCACGACCTTGTTGGAGTTGGATTAAGAACCCCTCACCTCGATTACTTTAGCCAAAACCAACCCGAGTTGTCTTGGTTAGAAATCCACAGTGAAAACTATTTCCAACCCAACGCTGCAGAGCGCCATCAGCTACAAACGCTTCGCGAGCAATATCAAATTAGCTGCCACGGTATTGGTTTGTCGCTGGGCTCGGTGGAACGTGTTAGTCAAAAGCATCTTGCGCAACTTAAATCACTGATTGACTCAATCGACCCAATTCTTGTTTCTGACCATTTAAGTTGGAGTGAAAACGGCGGTCACTACTTTAATGACCTGCTTCCACTTCCGTATACGGAAGAAGCGCTCAACGTGTTCACTCGTAACGTGAATGAAGTGCAGGAATATTTGCAACGCGAGATCTTGATAGAGAACCCATCTAGTTATGTGAAGTTTCAACATTCGACCATCAGCGAATGGGAGTTTCTTACCGAAGTGCAAAAGCGCACTGACTGTCGTTTATTGCTCGATTTAAACAATGTTTATGTTTCGGCGTTCAACCACGGTTTTGATTGCGACACATACCTAGATGCGATTCCAGCCGACAAAGTGGATGAGATTCACTTGGCAGGTTTTACCATTAAACAACTCGACAAAGGTGAGATATGGATTGATACCCATAGCCGCCCAGTTAGCGATGAAGTTTGGCAGTTGTTTTCACAGTGGACAAAAAAACACGGTCCACGTCATACGTTGATTGAATGGGATTTGGATATCCCCGCGCCAGAAGTCTTATTAGGAGAAGCACAGAAAGCATCGCAACTACTGTTGCAAGGCACACTTCCAAGTGAACAAAGCGAACCAAGGAAGGCATCATGAATCTAGCCACCTTACAAAGCCAGTTTGCTAAAGCCCTACACTATCAAGCACTCGGTGAAGATTGCGATATTGCCAGTGATACGTTTACCGCTGATGAACGCATGCAGATTTACCGCAATAACTTTATCGTCAGCTTAAGCGAGGTGTTATCCGCGACCTACCCGATGGTTGAAGCGCTGCTTGGTGAAGAATGCTTTGAACAGATAGCTCGCCAGCATGTTCTTTCTTACCCATTAGAAGAAGGAAATGTGGTGCATTATGGCGAAGGCTTTCAAGACACCATCATGCAGTTCAGTCAGGTGATTGCACAAGCACCTTACAGCCCTGAAGTCGCCCGCTTCGAGTGGCATATCGACCTAGCTCGTCAAGCACAGTATGAGCAATCCAATGCAGCGGAATTAAAACCGCTTGCGTTACTTGGCGAAGTGAGTGAAGAGCAACAACCCACTTTAGTCTTACACCTTAAAAAGGGCTGCCGCAGCTTTGACTCCAACTACGCAGTATTCGATCTATTTAGCGCGATTCAAACTGGGCAATTCGAACAACTTAATATCAACCAATTACAGCAAGGTGTCATCTCGATTCAAGCCAATGGAGAAGCCTTGTGTCACGCACTCGATGCTGATGTGTTCCAACTGCTGCAATGTTTAGAGCAGAAGCAGAGTTTGAGCGAAATACCTGAAGTTTTACTCGCTCATCTCAATCGCATCATGGCACTCGATATTGTTGACGGCTTTACATTGCAATCAATCTAAGGAGCACTCTATGAAGGATACGGTTAAAAACTTAGTGAATCGGTATGACGATTTAATCAGTACCTTACAAGCTGGCTTTGTCCCTTTACTACTTCTCTTTTGCCGCTTTTGGGTTGCTTGGGTGTTCTTCAATTCAGGACTAATCAAAATCTCGTCTTGGGATAGCACGTTGTACTTATTTGAGCTGGAATACCAAGTGCCAATCTTGCCATGGGAATTGGCGGCTTATTTAGGTACGGCTGCGGAGTTGGTTCTACCGGTGTTCTTGGCACTAGGATTGATTACCCGCCCGATGGCAGCAATGCTGTTTGTGTTCAACATCATCGCAGTGATCTCTTACCCACTGTTGTGGGAGAAAGGTTTTTATGATCACCAACTTTGGGGATTGATGATTCTTATCGTAATCGTATGGGGGCCAGGACCGCTGTCTTTGGACCACATCCTGAAAAAGAAAATGACGAGCTAAAAAAATCCCCGCATCATGCGGGGATTTTTTATTATTTATTCAAGTAAGCCAGTAGCTCTTCTGCTGAGATACCTTGCTGAGCGAGGTCTTTTGCCATCTGCTCGACTTGTTCATCTTTGCGTGACTCAATCACTTGCTGAAATTGGTACACGATATCACGCAAAATTGGCAGAGGTACTTGTTTAGCCGCACTACGAATACGCTCGGAGCTTTGATTACCCAGCTCATTAAGCAACTTGCCAAACATCACCTTTTCTGGTGAATCTTCCATTTGCTCTAGAATACGAGCCATTTCATACGTGGTTAACGACATTACTTTTTGAGTTCCGTTATGGTGTCAGGAAAAGTCTGAGTGACAAATATACACGCCTTACTTACATTGGAAAATACTAAATTACACTGATTTACGCTTTCGCAAAGCTCGAGTGCCAGTTCTTCCCTGCTTTTGTAAACAGAACGACCAACGCAGGTAATAGGACCCACATATGAATTGCGATCAAGGTTTGTGGATCCAGAGATAAGCGTTGCAGTGTACCCACCAACAAACCAGAGCCACTCATTTGGAACAATCCAAGCAGTGCAGCTGCCGTGCCCGCCTTATCACCAAACGGTTCTAACGCTTTCCCTGCCGCTGCACCCAGAATGAATGCAAAACCTACAGAAGACATGAAGATAGGTAGCATGAAAGAAAGCGCGGTATTCTGACCATTCATCACTAGCATGATCACACCTGCGAGACCCAGAGTTGAGATCCCGGTGACCAAGGTGTTGTGAGTTCCAACGCGCTCCATAAACTTAGGCGCCAGCATACATGCCGCAATGTTTATCACCGCATTTACACCAAACCAGAAAGTGAATTCATTCATCGACAGCCCCATCCCCGTCATCAATACCGACGGTGCTGAGGTAACGTAAGCAAGAATAACCGCCATCGCCATCAAGCATAATGACGCATGGAAAACAAAAGATGGTGTGCTAAGCACTGCCCAATACCGACTAAGCTTAAACACCGCTTGCTTTTCTGTTGACGGGTTAGTCTCTTTCATCATGAAAAACATCAATGATCCAGACACCACAGCAAAACCCGCCATAAAGCTAAAGTTAGCACGCCAGTCAAATTGCTGAGTTAACCAGCTACCTAGAATTGGAGCTAAAGCCGGAATGAAACAAATCGCACCGTTAAGGTAGCTGATCATTTTGCCGCTTTTTTCCGGGCCAAAGATATCGCGAACTGTTGCAAAGGCTGCTACCGATGTCGCACACGCACCTAAGCCTTGTAGCAGTCGGGAAACCAACATCCACTCAATATTTTGAGCACTCCACGCCAATAAAGCGCTCATCGCGTAAATGGTGATACCGCCCAATGCAACAGTTCGACGTCCGAGTTTATCTGCTAAGGGACCTGCGAATAGCTGACCAACACCCATAGCAAATAAGAACCAAGTGATCGTGTCTTGTGCTAGCGCATTATCGACCTGAAAAGTGGAAGCAATAAGAGGTAAAGCAGGTAGATAAATATCAATCGCTAAAGGACTGAAAAGAACCAAAAGGGTCAATAACGCCATCTGTTTTTTACTATTAGAAAACTGGCTAGACACACAACACTCCGAATTGGATAAAGAACTTTGGGTAAAGCTTAATCATCTGATGATATGAATGGAAATGATGTATAATCATGAGCATTATTCCTCAGAGGAAATTCACTGTGAACGTCGAAAAACTGGCTCGTATCGATTTAAATCTATTGGTCTGCTTTAAAGTGCTGATTGAAGAGTTAAATGTTACTCGTGCGGCCCACCGATTGTGCTTAAGCCAGTCCGCCGTAAGTAAATCACTGGCTAAACTGCGCATTCAATTTGATGACCCTCTTTTCACTCGAAACTCACATGGATTAACACCTACGCCGCGCGCATTGTTTCTTAAACCGAAACTGGATCTGTTGATAAATCAGTTAGAAGTGCTGACTCAACCCGAAGAGTTTTCTCCGCAAAGCAGTGAATACCGTTTTCAAATAGCAGCGGTAGAGAGTGTCTACCCTCTCATTCTACCCCATTTCTTACCGGCGATTTTTCAACAAGCACCTGGCGTGACAATTAGCACACACCCGTGGTCGGATAATACATTTAAAATGCTTCAACGCGGCGAACTGGATTTAGGCTTAACTGGAAAAGATATCGATATAAACGATGCCAAGCTGACTCTTCAACCACCCGATGACATTTGCGAGTTGGAAATTTATCGTGATTACCAAATGTGCATTATTCGCAAAAACCACCCTGCGCTAAAACAACCTTGGAATCTGGAAGCCTATCTCGCCCTACGCCATGTACAGGTGCGTTGTGATGGCAACGACCGTTGGTTGCTAGATTATCGCCTTGCAGATATTGGCGCCGACCGCGATATTGCCGTCACTGTGCCCGACTTTAACAGTGCCGCAAGTTTATGTTCATACACCGACTTTATCTTTACTGCGCCAAGTCATTTTGTGCAACTTGCGGCCAAACAGCTTGATTTGGTCGTGCTGCCACTACCGTTAGAATTCCCACCTATGGCTTACACTTTATTCTGGCACCGAGATAGAGAAAACGACCCTGCATTAGGCTGGCTACGTACGATGATCACACAAAAAACCGATCACCTTAGATAAAAACACCGCACTCAATTTGCGCTTAGCGGCTAAAATGAGTAGCTTAACTGTCGTAGTCCTTTTTGGCTCATCTATGGCCTAGTTGTACTCCGACTCTATTGAAGTGATTGCGAACCTCAATGGAATCGTAAACTGCATGAAGCAGATGGAAACAGCTCCCACACCTGAGCATGAAGGAGCGGTAATTTGAAGGAATAACACAGATGCACAACGATACCCAAAGCCGCGTGAATGCAATTCGCGAATGGCTAGCACAACATAATATTGATGCCCTACTTGTCCCTCATGAAGACGAGTACTTGGGTGAATACGTACCAGCGCACAACGAGCGTTTACATTGGCTAACTGGCTTTACTGGTTCTGCTGGTGCTGCGGTAATCACCAAAGACAAAGCCGCTATCTTTGTTGATGGTCGCTACACAGTACAAGTAACAAAGCAGGTTCCTGCTGATCTATTCGAATACCGTCACTTGATTGAAGAGCCTGCACTAGATTGGATTAAAGACCATCTTGCAAATGGCGCGTCTGTGGCAATCGACCCTCGCATGCACAACGCTGCTTGGCTAGACATGGCACAAGCAAAACTTGCTGGCGCACTTGAGCTTAAGATTCTCGATAGCAACCCAATTGATGAACTGTGGCACGACCGCCCTGCTCCTGTGGTTTCTGATGTTCGCCTAATGGCAACAGAAGCATTTGGTCAGTCAAGTGAAAGCAAACGCCAAGAAATCGCAGAGCTCGTGAAAAAAACCGGTGCAGACAGCGCAGTGATCACAGCACTTGATTCTATCTGTTGGTTGCTCAACGTTCGTGGTCTAGATGTCTCACGTCTACCAGTTCTGCTTTCTCACGCGATTCTGCACTCAGACTCAAGCGTGGAATACTTCCTAGATCCTGCTCGCCTACCTGCTGAGTTTGACGCTCATGTTGGTGCCGGCGTGACGGTTCATCACCCAGAAGCATTGCAAGCACGACTAGAAAACCTAACTGGCAAGAATGTACTGGTTGACCCTGCGACAAGTAACGCGTGGTTTAAATTGGTTCTACAAAACGCTGGCGTATCTGTGGTGAGTAAAGCTGATCCATGCCTAATGCCAAAAGCAGCAAAGAACGCAGTTGAAATCGCAGGCATGAAAGCATGTCATATCCGCGATGGCGTAGCGATGAGTAAGTTCCTTTCTTGGTTAGATGCTGAAGTCGTTGCGGGTAACCTGCATGATGAAGCGACGCTGGCAGACAAACTGGAAGCGTTCCGTAGCGAAGACCCGACACTTATGGATCTTAGCTTCGATACTATCTCGGCAGCAGGTGGCAACGCGGCGATGTGTCACTACAACCACGAGAACCAACCTGAACCTGGCAAGCTAGAACTGAACACGCTTTACCTAGTGGATTCAGGCGGTCAGTACCTAGATGGCACGACAGACATCACGCGTACAATTGCGATTGGTCAGCCTTCACAAGAGATGATTAAACAATTCACTCTCGCGCTAAAAGGTCACATCGGTGTTGCACGTGCACGTTTCCCGAAAGGCACACGTGGTTACCAAATCGATACGCTAGCTCGTCAGCACCTATGGGCGGAAGGCTACGATTACGACCACGGTACTGGTCACGGTGTTGGTCACTTCCTAAGTGTTCATGAAGGTCCGGCGAGCATTTCTAAGAAGCAAATCGACGTGCCTCTAACAGAAGGTATGGTGCTATCCAACGAGCCAGGTTACTACCGTGCGGATGCGTTTGGTATCCGTATCGAGAACCTAGAGCTTGTTGTTGAAACCCCAACTAACGGTGACTTCCCTGTTTTGTCATTTGAGTCGCTAACACGCTGTCCAATCGACAAGCGTAATATCAACGTTGATATGCTAACTCGTCCAGAGCTTGCTTGGTTGAATGATTACCATCAGAAGGTATGGGATGAGATCAGCCCACTTGTTGAGGGTGATGTGAAAGAGTGGCTTCGTCAAGCAACGCTACCAGTAGCACACAGCTAGAAGCTAGAAGCTAGAAGCTAGAAGCTAGAAGCTAGAAGCTAGAAGCTAGAAAAAAGTAGAGGGTTGATGTTTTGCATCAACCCTCTTTTTTTGCCTATGTTTCACGTGAAACATAACGATGACCAGTGGCTTTCTTTGCTACTTAACCAGAATACGCCGAGTGCCAATCTCGCCATACAGGGTCAAACCCTTTGGCTCGAATCATATCTTCCACAGAACCTGCGCTTCGCTCATCACTGATCTCAAACTGCTCGAGTTCAACATCATCCATCGCATAACCACCCGGCTGAGTTTTCGATGCAGCAGACATACTGGTAATGCCTAAAGGCAATGCGTTATCTCTAAACTTCGGTGACTCACGAGTCGATAATGACAACTCCACTTCTGGATTCAACAAACGATAAGCGCAAATCAGCTGAACAAGTTGCTTATCCGTCATGACTGATTTGGGTTGGAGCGCACCCTCACAAGGACGCAAACGCGGGAAAGAAATCGAGTAACGAGTCTGCCAATACGTGCGCTCAAGATAGTCCAAGTGCGCTGCCACATAAAAACAGTCGGTACGCCACTCTTCCAACCCTATTAAAGCACCAATACCGATCTTATCGATGCCCGCCTTTGCAAGACGATCGGGTGTATCCAATCGGTATTCGAAATCCATCTTGTTGCCACGCAAATGGTGCTCGGCGTAAGTCGAAGGATGATACGTTTCTTGATAGACCATCACCGCATCCAAACCCAATGTCTTGAGCTCAGCGTATTCGTCTTGATCAAGTGGCTGTACTTCCATCGCCAAATAGTTAAAGCGCTTCTTAATCATAGGCACCATTTCGCGGAAGTATTTCATACCCACTTTAGTTTCGTGCTCGCCAGTCACCAGCAATACGCTATCAAACTTCATGCGTTTAATGGCTTCAACTTCTGCAGCCACTTCGTCCCTATTCAAAGTACGACGCTTGATTCTGTTCTCCATAGAAAAGCCACAATAAGTACAAGCATTGGCGCACAAGTTAGAAAGGTACAGTGGAATGTAAAGCGACATGGTATTACCAAAACGCTTGCGAGTTGCCGAGTATGACAGCTGCGCCATTTGCTCTAAGTACGCTTCAGCCGCTGGTGAAATTAGCGCTTTAAAGTCTTCCAAATCACGCTTGGGTTTATTCAATGCTCGCTCGACATCTTGTGCCGTTTTCGCGTAGATCGACATCGAGATGTCATCCCAATTAAGCTGCTTAAATTGTTCAACGAAGCTCATGTTTTCCTCGCTTAATAGCTAAACCAATCTAGGACTAAAGCTCATCTAGGAATGACGTCAGTGGACTCGACGCAACCGCATGAGAAACCTTACCGGCAAGTCCAGCTTCATAAGCCATACGCCCGGACTCTACTGCCAACTTAAATGCCTTCGCCATCGCAACGGGATCGCTCGAAGCTGCAATCGCTGTATTGACGAGCACGGCATCCGCGCCCATTTCCATCGCACGCGCGGCATGTGAAGGAGCACCAATACCCGCATCAACAACGACAGGAACATTAGCTTGGTCGATGATGATCTCTAGGAAATCGTGAGAAACTATCCCTTTGTTAGAACCGATCGGCGCACCTAATGGCATGACTGCAGCACAGCCTACTTCTTCCAATCGTTTACACAGAACCGGGTCAGCATGACAATAAGGAAGGACAATGAAGCCTTCACGAACCAGCTGTTCAGCAGCTGCAAGTGTTTCAATTGGATCGGGCATCAAGTACTTCGGGTCTGGATGAATTTCTAGTTTTAACCAGTTAGTACCCAACGCTTCTCTCGCCAATTGTGCTGCAAACACAGCATCTTTAGCATTCTTTGCACCTGAGGTGTTCGGCAATAAGTTCACACCCGCTTGTACTAACGGTAGCAAAATATCGTCTTGTTGGTCGTTCACATCCACACGCTTCAACGCCATGGTCGCAAGTTGAGAACCCGATACTTGAATCGCTTCTGCCATTAATCGGCTGTTGGCAAACTTCCCTGTTCCCGTGAACAGTCTTGATTCGAATTGTTTATCACCAATTTTAAGCATCGACTTTAACCCCCTGCGATCGCTTGAAACAAAGAGATGCTATCTCCCTGTGAAAGAACTGTGCTAGCCCACTCACTGCACGGCACAACATTGTTATTAATTGCAAAAACACAGCCAATTTCAGGCAGCGCAAATTGACTAATGATTTGCTGTAGATTCGACTCACTGGCAACTTGATGTGACTGGTCATTGATGACAATAGTGATCACATCTAAGTCAGCAGCGGTCATTTGTGTTGTTTGTTGTTCTGATAACGTCATTGCTTCCAACTCTCTTAATTCTGCCTATTACTCGTAAGCTAAATCTGAGCACACACTTGGCACTGTTTGTCTTTGCTTATCGCCATGGTTTGCCATTGCAGTTTCAACCCATCAAACAGATGCAACTTGGCAGCCTCGACATGAAACTTTCCCGTCGCCAGTTTTTGAATTGCCGCTATCGCTTGGTAGTTGCCAAGTGTGCCCACCACCGGACCGACGACACCACTCTCACTGCACTTTTGCGTTTGCGGTAATTCGTCGAACGGATACAAACAGCGGTAACAGGCTGTACTCTCTGCTTCTTGTTCAATCTGCGTTTGATAATCAAAGACAGCGAATTGCCCTTGCCAACCAATTGCCGCCGCCGAGATGAGCGGCGTATTTTGCTCGAAACAAACTTGGTTAATGAGCTGACGCGTTGGCATGTTATCGGTGCAGTCGAGCACCACATCCGCTAGTATCACCTCAAGCTGAAGCTGTGCTTTGTCTAATCGCTTATTGAGGGCACGAATTTGAACCATAGAATTAAGGTCAGTCAGTTGCTTTACAGTCGCTTTTGTTTTCGCAACTTGTAGGTCTTGTTCACGATAAATGATCTGACGTTGTAGGTTACTGCTATCAACTTCATCGTCATCGACCACTACCAATTTACCAACACCCGCTGATGCCAAGTACAAACTCGCTGCGCTCCCTAACCCACCACAACCGATGATCAGCACATGCGATTTGCTCAAACGCTTTTGCCCAATTTCGGCAATTTCAGGCAGAGCGACTTGGCGCTGATAGCGAAGGAACTGCTTATCCGTGAGCATGCTCGCCTCTCTTGGTATCCGCCAACTCACTATTCTGATCAGTGAACGTTAGCTGTCTTTCCTTCATCAGTTGTGCGAAGAACTCGATGACCGATTGAGGTGATTCTGCCAACGTAATAGCACGCACTACTGCTAAGCTAGAAACACCTGTTTGCCAAACTTGGTCAGCATTAGATTGGTCAATGCCACCAATCGCGACCGTCGGAAAGCCAAGCACATAGTCACTACCTGCTTTGTCTTTTGCGGGACGGAAAACCAACTCTGTGTTTCCGTAAGGAATGCTATCAATCAGCTTTTGATAAAGAGACAAGCGCACCAAACCTTGTGGTTTCGATGGCATCTGTTTTGTGGTGGTTGGGAAAATATGCCCTAGCGCGATGTAACTAGGATGAATTTGTACGATGCGCAGTAGCTCATAATAACCATGAGTAGAAAGACCAAGACAAATGCCGGCTTTAGTTAGCTGAGCCAAATTCGATTCTTCTATGTCTTCTTGTCCTAGGTGAACACCATAAGCGCCATGCTTGATTGCCAACTGCCAATAGTCATTGATGAACACTTGTGCTTGATACTGACGACCTAGCTCAATTGCTCGAATGATCTGTTGTTCTAAATCGGCTTGTTGTGGGTTCTTTATTCGCAGTTGAATAGTGTTGATGCCTAGTGGCAGTAGACGCTCAATCCAAGCAACATCATCAACGACTGGATAGAGCCCTAGACTTTGCTTAGTTAGAGTTGGAAAGCTAACGCTCTCACCTTGTGCAGACCAACCAACTTGAATACCTAGTCGGTTATCCTCCAGTACAGGTGTGGGGAAATCATCAAATTGGTCAGCCCACTGAGTAGGTCGTCCCTCATCAAGGTTGTCACTCAACAGTGTTTCACGTGAAACATTCGCTTGTTGAGTTAGCATTCCTCGAGCAAGTGTTAACGCATCTTCGATAGGAAAATCGAGTACTGTCAGCGTTACTGTCCAAGCAAGGTGATGTTCGGGATCGAACATTGCGTTGAGTTTGGACTTAACAGAAAGCGCTCTCACTTCGTCGTTGATTGGGTGACGCCAGATATCAAGCTGAAGCACTTTCTCCTTTTCATCGGAAACCTGCGTATCAGCAATGCCAATATAAATCGCTTTCGACGGTTGCTTAGCACACGCTTCTACCGACAAAGCAGAACGGTAATAGAGAGTAAATGAACACTCAGGCTCAAAGTTATGTCCACCAATAAGGTCAGTCGTTATATGTGTAATCTGTTGGTCGCGAACAAGCTGAATAGATTGAGTTGGGCTCACACCCAACTCAATGTCTTCGATGCTAAAACCCTGTTCTTTCGCCAACAACAAACATTGCTGAACTAAACCTGTCAGTTCAATCAATGATGACGGAATAAGGATTTTGCTCATTAGTCACTTACCTCGGCATGTGCTGCTGGGTGGTATAGCTCGGAGCCTGACTCTCTAAATTCTTGCGATTTCTGACGCATCCCCTCAAGAGGATCATCCAGCATTTTGATCGAGATAGCTTGGTCCGCAGCAACTTGCTCAGTGTCTTTCGCATATTCTCGAACCTCTTGCGAAATCTTCATCGAGCAGAACTTTGGTCCGCACATCGAACAGAAGTGAGCGACTTTTCCAGACTCTTGAGGCAAGGTTTCATCATGGAAAGCACGCGCGGTATCTGGGTCGAGCGACAAGTTGAATTGGTCTTCCCAACGGAACTCGAAGCGAGCTTTAGAAAGCGCGTTATCACGAACTTGTGCACCAGGGTGTCCCTTCGCTAAATCAGCGGCGTGCGCAGCAAGCTTGTAAGTGATCATGCCTACTTTCACGTCTTCTTTGTTTGGTAAACCGAGGTGCTCTTTCGGAGTTACGTAGCAAAGCATTGCACAGCCATACCAACCAATCATGGCAGCGCCGATGCCTGAAGTAATATGGTCGTAACCAGGAGCGACGTCTGTCGTCAATGGACCAAGGGTATAGAAAGGAGCCTCATGACAGTGCTCTAACTGCTCTTCCATGTTCTCTTTGATCATATGCATTGGAACATGACCAGGACCTTCGATAATTACTTGTACGTCGTATTCCCACGCAATCTTGGTTAACTCACCAAGGGTACGAAGCTCTGCAAATTGCGCTTCGTCGTTAGCATCGGCCACCGAGCCAGGACGCAGACCATCACCGAGAGAAAGTGCCACATCATACTTAGCACAGATTTCACAGATCTCTCGGAAGTGGGTATATAAGAAGCTTTCTTGGTGATGCGCTAAACACCATTTCGCAATGATAGAACCACCACGAGAGACGATACCAGTAACGCGTTTTGCAGTCATTGGCACATAACGAAGTAGTAAACCGGCATGGATAGTAAAGTAGTCAACGCCCTGCTCTGCTTGCTCAATCAGGGTATCGCGCATCACTTCCCAGTTAAGGTTTTCAGCAACACCATTCACTTTCTCAAGCGCTTGGTACATTGGCACGGTACCGATCGGAACCGGACTGTTACGTAGAATCCACTCGCGAGTTTCGTGGATGTTACGTCCAGTAGAAAGATCCATTACGGTATCTCCACCCCAACGCGTTGCCCATACTAACTTTTCTACTTCTTCCTCAATCGAAGAAGTGACCGATGAGTTACCGATGTTGGCGTTCACTTTGACCAAAAAGTTACGTCCAATGATCATTGGTTCGGATTCTGGGTGGTTAATATTTGAAGGGATAATAGCGCGACCTTCGGCGACTTCTTTACGCACGAATTCGGCGGTAATATCTTTTGGTAGGTTCGCTCCGAAGCTTTGACCCGGATGCTGTTGATTCAGCACTTCATCGCGATACTTGGCACGCCCCATGTTTTCACGCAGCGCGATATATTCCATTTCTGGGGTAATAATACCTTTGCGAGCATAGTGCAATTGAGTCACACAATGGCCATCTTTGGCACGTCGAATACGTGGTAGATTACCGTAACGAAGACCGTCTAGTGTTTCGTCTTCTAAGCGTTCTTTGGTGTACACCGAGCTTACTTCATCAAGTAGCTCAGTATCGGCGCGCTCTTCAATCCACCCTTCTCTCAGCTTAGGTAAGCCGTTATAGAGGTCTATGGTGTGCTCTGGATCTGTGTATACACCCGACGTATCGTAAACGCGTACTGGCTCATTAGGTTCGAATATAGGCGCTTCTTTTGTGCCTCCAATAAGGCTATCAGCGAGTGATATTTCACGCATTGGCACACGAATATCTGGACGTGAGCCTTCTACGTAGACTTTGCTTGAATTGGGGTACGGTTGTACCGAGAGTGTATCAATGAACTGTTTTGCTTCCAGTCTCGCTTGTTTGCGACTCGACATAGCATTTTTCCTTGCTTTGTTATACTAGATAAAAAGTAATTGGATAAAAATGCTTGGCGGATAGATGCGACAAGAGGAGTCAAATTAAGGCTAGTTAAAGCTTACGATATTTGCCTGTAACAACATTCGACTTTTGATAGATCAACCAGAAAGAACTCCGGTGTGAATATCTTCTCTTGTTCCCTTCGCAGATTCTAATCTGATCAGGTTCAACGGATCCCGAATTAACGGTCTCAGCCTTATGGCACTCCGACAAGTGATGTCAGTATATAAAAACGGCTTGGTGAAACCAAGCCGACCTGTTCAATTTTTAACTACTTTGCTAGCTGCGCATCAATAATTGAAAGCCTATCCACGCCGCTGAAATACTTAACACGACATTCAACAATACGTTCAACCCCATCTTAAAGAAAGCGCCCTGCTGCATAAGCAAAACATTATCCATCGAGAAGGTGGAAAACGTCGTTAGTGCGCCTAAAAAACCCAAGCCAATCACTTGTCGCCAAGGTTCCGTTGCCAAAAGTTCATTATCGAAAGCTGCTATCAATAAGCCCATCATAAATGAGCCAACAACGTTAACGGTTAACGTACCATATGGAAAACCACGCCCCAATAAAATGACACAAAGTTCAGAAATTAAGTAACGAGAACATGCACCAAATGCACCACCCAATGCAATAAAACCCAAAACGGATAGTTGTCCCATAATTCCCCCAGAAAAGTTAATGGAGACATTGTAATCAAATTTACGGCAATAGTGATTATACAATCTTAGAATTCAGCAAATTATAGCGCTTAAAACTTATCAAGATTTAAAAAGTTACAGGAGTCACTTTACTTCAATATAACCCATCAACCCCGTCTTCATGTGTTCGATCACATGACAATGGTACATCCAACGTCCAGGGTTATCTGCAACAAATGCCGCTTTCGCACTGCCGTTTTTTCCAAGCAAGACCGTATCGGTATGAAACGGTTCGTCGAGTTTTTTTCCATCTAACTCAAGAACCGTAAATGTGTGTCCATGAAGGTGAATAGGATGATGATATTGGGTGACGTTCTTTAGGTTGAAGATATAGGTTTTTCCCATCTCCAATGTTGAAAGGGGCGCTGGAATATTATCTTTGCTCATTCCCTCCCAAGCCCGTTTGTTCATCAGCCAGAATTTAGGTATCGCTTTGCCCGATTTATCAGCAGGAGTGATCGCCCCCTCCCACTCAAACACATAATCGATTTGCTCTGCATTTTTCAAATCGAGAGCTGGCACAGGGTTGAGAGGTAATAAAGGCAGTTTCTGGTTGTTCGACAGGTCAGACTCAACAACGTCAAACTCGCACAAAAGGAATGGGAAGCGTCCTTTCATTTGACGCACATAAACACGTTTTCCAGCCTTTGGAGCAATCAATCCGATATCTAACCTCATTCCCGGACCAATTTTGTGCTGAGTGAGCTTATAAGGCGTTTTAACAGGGTTACCATCAATAGCAATAACCCAAGCCTCTGCGCCTTCTATAGCGATCGGGTAAGTAATGGTGTTATCGACATTAGCAATTCTTAATCGTGTGGTAGCATTCTGCTTCAGCGTATAAACAGGTTCATGCACACCATTGACGCTACTCCACTCTCCGGGAGTCCCCATACGAGCGCTCAAGCGCGGCACCATAAGGTTCTTCCACTGACCTTGTTTGTCTAAGTGCCAATGCTTGAGGACGACTTCATGCTCTTCATCAAACTGAACAGGCTCTGCCTCTTCAACGACAATTAGCCCGACTAAGCCCTTACCAAGCTGCTTCACACTATTCATATGTGGGTGATACCAAAATGTGCCCGCATCTGGTGGTGTAAATTCATAAACGAATGTTTCACCTGGCATGATAGGCTGCTGGCTCAAGAAAGGTACACCATCCATTTCAATAGGGATTCGCAAGCCATGCCAGTGGATTGTAGTCGGCTCTGAAAGCTTGTTAGTAAACCGAATTATAACTTTCTCGCCTTGGCGACAACGAATCACAGGCGCTGGAATCGAACCATTAAATGCGAGTACGTCTGTGTTAAACCCAGGGACTAATTCTGCAGTAGAAGGCTCTGCAGTGATATCGTATATATATTGCCCCTGCTTATTAGTGCTCCTAGATAGAGAACATGCAGGTAGAACGGCAAGCGCGGAGATTGCTAAGGATGATTGAAGAAAGCGTCGACGAGATATATCCATACATAGTTACTCATTAATCCAGATCGGTTGAGTGTAACTAAATATAAATAGTGATTCCCCTTTATTATTAAAATTTCGGGCCACTGATCATTACAGCTAACTGTAGTTTCGTTCGTTCAGTAGATTAAATGCTGCCAAAGTACAGCAGAAAGCCATACTTACGGGATAAGAGTAGAAATAAGCTGTAATAATGAGAAGAAACCAGATACAAAAAAGGCTCTGACCTAAGTCAGAGCCTGATATGTGGCAGGGGTGGAGAGATTCGAACTCCCAACACGCGGATTTGGAATATAATATTTCGCTGCATTAAAGATATAATCAACATCACTAGTCAGTTATGTTGGCGTGGCCTATATGGAAATCTCGCAAGCTAATAGCTAAAACCTATCACCACCACAAACTCATTAGCCCTTGCCTATGATAGAACCGCGGATTTGGAATATAATATTTCGCTGCATTAAAGATATAATCAACATCACTAGTCAGTTATGTTGGCGTGGCCTATATGGAAATCTCGCAAGCTAATAGCTAAAACCTATCACCACCACAAACTCATTAGCCCTTGCCTATGATAGAACCGCGGATTTGGAATATAATATTTCGCTGCATTAAAGACATAACAAAGCGACCAACCTAACTATGTTGGCTTAAGGCGTATGGAAGTATCGCAAGCCAATGCCTGATAAGGTATACACTCTAAAGAGCGATTTTTTTTACTTTCAGAATATGGATTTGATTTTGTTTTCAAAGGCCTCTATCTGATTCGGAAACCAACGTTTTAGAAACTGATAAAAAGCCCAATACATTAGTAACTGTCCCCAATAGTTCAAAACGAGAACAAAGGTGCAAATAAAGGTATAAACGTTGGAGGTGATATTTGAAGCCATTGTTCCGAATGATTTAACTGAGCCTTTGTCTGGGAAGTCAAAAGTAAACAAGAAAAACAAAAATGCCAAAAATAAGGCACTCAAGACGGGTGTACTAAACACGTCTTTAAGGCCAGTTTTCTGACCAGACTTTTTTTCCAATTCTGTTACTAAGAACAGCATAAACGAAGAGTATCCTAGAGAAGCCAGAAAACTGCTATCTATACAAGTTTGAGCGAACATATAAACCTTAAACTATAAATCTATTATTTTTTATCAACTGTTGTAGGTGAAACATGTTAAGCGGCTATGAATTGCAGGCCAGCAACAACTCATCGAGTCACCCGTTAAAGGAATCAGCAACGTTAGTCAGTCCACTAATCTAAAACCACTGCATAGGCAACGCCTATCAATGGCCGTAATACATTAGCTACAGCCTATACTAGAACCGCGAATTGGGAATAAATAGTTTCGCTGCAATAAAATACCGCCACAGTTAACTAGTGTGGGCTTGCATATCCATTTTGATTGACTTAGCTAAACCAGATAAGTCACCATATATCGACTTAGCATTGATGTTCATTTTCCGCAGTAAAGCATAAATTCCTTCATATAAATCACTCGAAATAACAAGCTTCAGCATTGGAGTAGAGCTATACACACCCAATGAAAGCAGGTCTTCGATTTTCTGTTCTCTATTTCCAGAAATTAGAAACGTTCCTGCTTGTCTATCAATCCTAACATTCATTTCCAATGGTTCAGTTATCCATACAATATCGTAAGAAAACCTATCAACTACTTCATCAAATATCTGATCTTGAATTCCATGAATATCTTGGCGACGCTTATTGAAACTACCATCTTTGCTAGAAATATGCGCAACAGAAGCATCTAATACAGCATGATAGTCAAGCGCAAATATAGCTAAATCTTTCTTACTTTGAGGGTCATAGGCTTCCAACGCAAAATACAATGCAATGTAAGGACTCTCTGTAAAATCGATTAGGCGTGTAGGTGCGCCGTAATGCTGCATAACCGACAACCAAGCGAGCTTACTTTTGGGTTCATGGTTAGAGTCATTGTAAATATGATACTTTGACTTAAACAGGTTCAAGTAGTGCTCTTCAACCTGTTTAACATTACCACCCCATGAAGTACCTAACGTACGCTCCAATGTGGACTCTAACTTCCAAGTGGAATCTGCGTGACCTCTGTAAATATAATGGTTAGGGAGCTCATTCAACGCAGTCAATAGATCCTCGACCGTACTAATTTTTTTTTCGGTTATCATCCTCGGACCCTCGAATACTCTTCTTGGATCCGCTCTAAAACATCGCGGTATGATGCGTCTAAATTGACAACAACGGAAACTGCATCACCTTTCATTTTGATAGGTATAACCTTTTTACCTTCTTCGGGGATAATTCTTGCGGATGCCGTGTTAGCTGTTGCGGCTGTTGATTTCGCTACACTTTCAACCACCTCTTCATTCAATGCTTCACCCTTAACCTCCAGTGCTCCAGTTCGTGCACCAATTTGTTGCGCATATACAGATAAAGGTTTTTGAAATAATTCATCCGCATCCACAGGGTTGGGACCAGTAAACGTAGCTTTAAAACTCTTGATAGCATACGCACCTCGAATCTTTTGAATAAAACCTTGAGGGTCAGGGATAAAGTTAACCTTTACTTCTGCTCCAGTATTGATAACGGTTTCAGACTTTTCGAACAGTCCTCGAATTCTGCGAGCAACCGTTTCAGCATCTGGAGCTAGTTTAGATTTCTTAGCAATACCTAACAAACCTATACGACAATCAAACACTACCGTTGTATAGGGGCTAGAATCATCCAGTTTGTCTATAAAATTACCGCTTTCTTTATCGAACTTTTCCAGAGTAGTCTTGGTTGTTCGACCGATAGCAAACGATCCTGTCAGCTGATCAAAAAAATCAACATTTCCCAAATGCCATTCACTACCTGAAGACAACATCAATTCGGGTTTCTCGTTAATAGCTTCAAGAAATATTTGGGAAGGAGAAAGATTAGGGAATAAAAGCGGCATTTGAGCCGGCTTTATAAACTTCACTCTATATAAGTAATACTCGGTTCCAGCCACTGACACACCTTGTTACGTATTGTTAGTTTTTGTCTATTAATTTGTGCTGAGTATCTAATTCTATAACGAAAACAACAAGTACTAGTCATCAAAAAGAAGATGCATATCAATCTCAAACCCTGAAGGCGACAATCATAGGTCGCATGATTAATTCAACAAACTGTTAACCTGCTCTAATCGGGCAATCCACTAGCACATGCCAGATAAATAACAGCAATCGCTCCACTACATTGCTACAACCAATGATTGAAAGAAAAGCCAGACCCCTTTCGGAATCTGGCTCTGTAAGCGTTACGCGATACTAAGCAGCAAGTTTTTCAGTGTGGTTAAGATTGTATTCTTCAAGCATTGTTGTCGCCTCCTGAAACTCGTCAGAATGGAAAATCAATGTCATATCAACCATTGGGTACTTACGCACGAACCATGATAGGAGTGGCAGCATACGTGGCGTTACAGGCAGTTTGGATTCCAGTAGCTTACGTCCCTTAGCATTTGCTAAATCTTGTTTAGTGATACCTTCAATACCATGAGCTTCAAACGTAGCGACCATCTTATCGTAATGACCACGAGGTGCACGTTTCGGCGCTTCTGGTAGTCCCCATTTACCCTGAGTGATAGCTCGTAACATCTGTACCTTGAAAATGCCCTCTGAGCCATCCTCAAGGTATTTCACACCTGTACCCTTGAGATAACTACGAACCTTATAGAAGTCCATCCAATTGTCCCAATCTTCCATCGTTTTTAGGCAGTTGTTTACACGCCACTCGTCAAAGTAGGTACGAGCATCTAAACCCTCATCAACGGTATTCCATGGAACCGTATCGAACGATAGATGCTCTACCATTTCACCGCTTTTAGGGTGACGAACTTCCACCATACGAGGGTTTACAGGACGACGCTTAAAGTCATATTCGAGGTTAAGTGTCTGTTCGGTATGGATAGAAATAAGGTCGAGCTCTTTTAGCCATTGGTCACGTGCTGATGCTAAGTGTTTACGTGCAACCTTCTGACCCGGATAACGATCTAAGAACAGCTCAACCATCCACTCATTTTCATCTACGCCTTTCGGTGCTTTTATCCCTGCTTTAGCACATACCGGTTTTGTATCACCCAATTCAGCAGTCAATTGTCCACGAGTCTTCATAGAGATTATCTGTTTAGCATGGTGCTTTAGTTGCATCATGTCTTCGCCACTGACTTCAGTACAGATTTGCTGGAAGCGTTGTGCTAATGGGCCATCTAAACATTGCTCTAACTGCTCTTCTGTGGCATTGCAAAGCCAGCCGTCTGTTGTGGCTGAAATTATCTTGATGTCATCGCCGTAACGCTCATTGAGCTTACGTATAACTTCTAACATGGTTGCGCGAACAAAACCCGTGGCATGTGCCGCATAGTGCGCATTAGTCACTGGTGAATAAGGAATTTTACTACTTAAACCTGAGGCTAAATCGAAACCTGACTTATCACGCAAGCCTTGTCCAACCTTACCGTAAAGAGTGTTACCAATGAGCTTCCAAAGCTTCTCGTACAGCTCATTACCCTCTTCTTTATACTTGGCTCGTTGCTTACGAATCGTCTTGGTAAATTCTTTAAACTTAGATGTAGAGCCTTTCTTCCACGGAATCACCTGACCATGGAGTATCTCGATCTCTACGCCAGCATCATGGGCTAATTGTAGTTCCGGCGCAGTTACGTACGTTTCACCTTCAAGTGGATAATAAATCCCTCGAAGTGAAGTGCGGCAAGGCAAAAGTCCAAAATTTTCCTTGTCACCATGCTTGAAGCGAACATAAGCAAAGCCCATCTTATGACCGAGATAATCTTCAATATCCTTAGACTCAAACGAATTCAAATAGTCTGCTTCGAGAATATCGACGAGAGCCGTGGTGTAAGCTCCGGAAAGGTCGAAATCGTTGTAATCACCGACCTCCGTGGGGCCAAAGTACGCGCCAAAATTAGCGCCACCATAAAATGCGGACACAGCTAGTGCATCGGTATACTCACGGCTCACTGTCTTCGCCAGTTCAACGGAATTGCGGATAGAATTACTTTTAGCATGGTAGTACTGATTCTTGCGCTTCTCATACCCTAAGAACTGATGCATCTCAGCCGCACCACCACATGAATCACGGAACAACGACACACCAAGATTGCCTAATGTCGAAGGCAGGCTATTCAGCTCCAGACCGATATCTTCACGAAGGTCAACCAATGCGAACTTCTGCATCTGTAAACCATATTCCAAGGCAATATCAGCATCACGAATAGCATAACGATTAAACAGACTAGTATCCTTACAATACAGGTCATCCATTCGTTCTATCATATTGTCTGGTAAAGTCATCTTAGGAAAACCAACCAACTCACCGATCTCATCAAGCGACGCCTTGCTACTCAGCAACATGGTATCAATGAAGCGAACTTTGGTTTCGAAAGCGTTATTTGATGAAGAGTAGAACTTGGTGTTTTCTATTTTGTATTTACTGCGACCGATTGAGTCCAGATCGATTCCGTAAGCACCACGACCTGAAGTTACAGTACCTTGAACGACTGTTAGCGAGTTTTTATGGTTCTTATTACTTGTGCCGATTTTCCAAAACTCCTCAAACGAAGCAACATCGGAACGTAAAAAGTGGGCGTAGATAAACGTCTGATCAGGCCATTCTTCGATGAAACCACGTGCTTTAGCTTTTATCAGCAACTCTTGGATGAATTTGTCGAAGCTGTTCTTATAACCTTTCTTAGCAAGCTGTTTACGCTTATCCATTTCATCTTCTTTCGACAGACCTTGATCACGACACTGCTTAATCAGTTTCGCCATATCGGTATGTTTCACACCGCTAAACGACTTATCACCAATGCGAACACTGTATGAGTAGCAAAGAATATCGTTCTTACCTGTCTCTTGGTTAAAGACCCACTCAGAATCTATCGATATGTGGATAGCTTTACCTTCACCACGTATCGCCGCCCATGGAGCAGATTTAATCCCCTCTAAGTATCGATTAATACGTTTATCTATTTCTTTTTTAGCTTCTTCACGCCCTCGCAGCTCGACTTCGAACTTGCTAACTTGATCATCTAAAAGCAATGATTTGGTATCGAAGAATGTTGACTGCAGGAAGTCTTCTAACTCACGCTCAGTTTCTCGCATCAATTGATAGGCTGTTTTCGGAAACGTTTCTAACTCTTTCATCTTTTGTTTATCCATTCGTTAAAATAAAAAAGACGAAGTACATCCATTACCGGACATACTTCGTCGGTTATCGGATATAGAAAGATTGGTAATAAAGAGGTGCTCGGAGATGAGACTAGTTTAGAAAAGACTGGTATAGAATGGTGCGCACGAAGGCTGTGGTTTGCTAGACCGTATTACAGCGATGTTACCCTTACTTAAACTTTGCTGTGCGAGCCCATGACTTAACAAACTTGATTAGTTGCAAATAGCCAATGCTATCGACACCTTTCTTTTCAACGTTGTTATTCATACAGGTACGCACATACTTCATTAAATAAGCAGATTGCTGCATTGTTCCGTGTTCATCTTCGCAACTCTCGATACAGTGAGCGAGCAGTCCTCCCATTGTCTTTCGGTTACCTTGGGGACAGTCTTGACCACATTTTCTGATCATTTCAATTAAGTCTTTCAGTTTTAGAGTGTTCATTGTATTACCTTCTTACGATTAGTGAGTTGATAGGATTTCAGTTAGATCTGGTTGTACAAACTTACCTGCTTCATAAGAAACCAGAGCATCATGCAATGCGTCAGCTACCTTCTCGCGGATTTCCGATTTGGAGATAGGCAAGAAACTTAGGATCGCATCACCCTCTCCACGAATCAAAATGCCTTTGCGTTTTTGACCATTACAGATCTCAACGGCTTCAACATGAGCGCAACGAACGTAATTACCTTTACTTAAATTGATAAAACTGTCCGTCTTAATCACTTCAACAGTACATGCATTAGCATCAGCAACCGTCTTACCTTCTTCCCCTGTCAGTTTGGCATGGGAGATTTGTCGTCCCTTTGCATCCAGAAGAATAAACAAGTCTTTAAGTCGGATCATCGAAGCGATTTGTTTACATACCAAAGTATGTTTATCAAGGGTCAGGATGAGCTCTTTTTGGGTCTTCTTACGTGTCATTTTTTCAGTACCTATATTGTTTAAAGAAAGCACACATTAATACTCCAAATTAATATAATCAACACTCAACACAAATCTAAATCACTGATTTAATTACAATAAAAAAAACATACAATGACTAAAAAACCAAAAAAATGAATAGCGATATTTTAATCAAGACGGTTTGCGCCTTCTTCTTACCGTAAAACTTCTTCGAACAAAAAACATACGAAACAGTTCTGAATGCATAAACAAGATACCACTCGTTAAAATAATTTTTCTTTCTTGTCTGATCGAACAAATGTTAACCAACAAATCTCTTCTTATAAACTGGATATATCTGAACAACGTAAAGCTGTACTACTTAGAAGGGACAAAACCCAACCCTGCTACACTAAATTTCAAACATTGTTTTTAGTGCAATGGGACAGTGCTGAATTTAGAACAGAATGAGCACAGCAATGACAAAGTGAATCATCGTGACTAGATAAAGAAACGAACATCAGCAACACTTCTACATTGCTAATACTGGTTGTGAAATTTATCTTTAATATCTTCGTAACTCGACCTATCGAAGCCGTCGTCAATACGAACTCTGAATCATCAACGTAAGAAAAAAGAAGCAGAGATACCCCCACTTCTTCAATAGCTAGAGAACGTCTAGATCATCCAGAACACCACCGATTAATGCCCCACTGATAAAACCCAAAGCCCCACCAAGAACAACACCTTGAGCCCCAAACCTAGCGCCTAGAGCCGTTCCGTATTGTGCACCTTTCAATCCGGTTGAAACGCTAGGCTTAAACCATCGTTGTTGAGGCATGATTCGCTCATATGCTTTCATCATGATTCTCCTTTCCTATAGATATGAAAAGGCCATGCTCAATGAAGAACATGACCCTTTAGAGTTTTGTTAATGCAGCTTTAGTGAGAGTGACCGCACACCTGACAGCTACCATCATCGTAAGCACGCTCACCACATGCAGGACAGGTTGTAACTAATGTTGTTATTGATTTAATCGCCATGTAAAGGCTCCTTCTTGTTAGTTGATTGAGTGTTGCGGAGCTCATTGATACCTCAGCCAAGAGAGTTCCAATTTCGAAACTGAGATGTCGTGAACCAAGCTCCGCAACAAAACTTATTGTGCTTTACCTTTCGGTGTATCAGGGCCGCATTGAGTGACATCACTCACTTGACCATTCAGAGTTCCACATGCATCCGCAGTCCAATGAGCAAGAATGCCTGCGATTGGTGTGGATTGTGGACCCGCTTTACCATTCCAGTGTTGTTCTAGTTGCTCTTTAGTGAGAGATGGAGAACCGCCGCGACTACCACCGCCACCACCTTGAGCTAAAACATTGAGTGACATAGTTGAAACAGTGATTGCTGTTAGAAGCTGTAATGCTGCCTTTTTCATTGTTTTTCCTTAAATACGTAATGACACCGCTTATAAGAGACGGCGGTAACGTGATTGATGATTAGTTTAAAGAGGGTGAACGACAGGGTGTGTCGCTCAGATATAGAAATATTGAAATGATTGATGAATACCTTATAAGACATACCTTGGAGTAACCTATGAAAGCTATAGCAATATCAGTAACCTTATGAAAACCAGCTAGAAATAATCAGGTTCTTTCCGACCACGACACCACCTGACGAGTGACCTATCTACAATGCGTAGAATGAAAGAGCATGACAAACTAGCGAAACGACTTGGCATCATCCTTACCCGTTTGAATACGGGTGAGAAGTTGCATCTAGAAGATTTAAGTCGTGAATTTGGGGTAACAAGAAGGACGTTAAATCGTGACTTCAATGAACGGTTAAACTACTTACCGATACAACGTGACGGTGCTTGTTACTCGTTAGACCCTAAGTTCTTGGGCAGACAGACCAATAATGAGCTATCTCTCCTGCTGTTAAACATGGGGTTCGATACTTTGTTTTCGGGTAAGCACTATCTAAGCAATGGTGTATTGAACAACAAAACCGCACCGCCCTTTCTCTTCAAGAACCCTCAAGTCGAGGACATTAGTGAATGTGCTTCGGTGTTCGAGAAGCTTATCGAATCAATACAACGACGAAACGTGATTAGCTTTAGCCATGAAGGGAAAACCTACGATGAGTTCCACAGCTACAAACTGTTGAATGAACGTGGATTGTGGTTCATTGTCGGGACACACAGAAACCGCCTAGAGTCACTCAGAGTGGCTAAGATTCGTGAGTTAGTGCGCTACGAGGATAAATACTCTCCTGACTCTAGCGTTGAGCAGAAACTAACTGGTTGTGGATATGAAGATGAACGACTCAATCCCGTTGAAGTTCTTATACAGATGAGCGCTAAAGGCGTGGGAGCTTTCTTAAATGAAGGTAATGCCGATGACTTCAGGGTGTTAAAAGAACTAGATTCAGGGGGTGTGTTCATTAGTCACCAAACCAAGAACATTCCAGAGTTAATACGCCAACTTAAAACGTGGCTACCTCATGCAGAGGTGCTATCACCTGACTGGATACGTTACTTATTGAAACAAGAGCTCCAAGCGTATCTAGACTCAACCAAGTAGAAGGCAGTGAGCAGATTGAAGTACGCCGTTGGGTTTGTTGATGGTTCGTTGAGATGAAATGCAACCACCAAGACATAATGTCGTTTCGGTTCTCTGTTGTAGTCGCCCCATCTCATAAAGAAACCACTATGCAGAGGTTTGTAAGCTTTCGATGCTAGATATAGGAACTGGGGTATTTTACGAAACTTCGAACCGATACCAGTTAAGGGAAGGCTCAAAACGATGCTGTTTTTCGCCAAACGTAACTAAACAGAATAATAACCTGCCACCGGGCTGGGTACTATTAATGACATATTTATTAGTAATTTTATAACTGAGGCACCGATAAGATCTCACCAAATCATTATCCGCTAGATAACACTTTTCAAATTAGCACCACCAAATTCCCTCCCATTGCCACCGACGCAATGGGAGTTTCCATCAGTACATAAACGTTCCAACACGGTACAACGGATGTACAATCCTTGAGTTAGGTTTATCAATTAAGTGCTAATACCCCATCACACATTCATCTGCATGAATTGATGAACAGGACAAAACCACAGAGCATTTTTCCTTTACTCGCTCCGGTCAAGTTCCTGTTCATCACAACACTAATAAGCGCTATGCATCTTCCGCCATTACCTTAATTTCATCGAAGCAGTCCATTGATAGATACGACAGGAAATTACTTTCCCACATCGAATAGAACTCAGCGACACTGGATTCAGTAATGGGAACTTCACCCATGTAACGGATGTAAGCCACACCATGACCAAAATCAAAGTCGATTTCTTTCTCAAGTTCAGGCATCAATCCACAGTAACTAAAGTCAGTGATGTAATCGAAAACCCATTGATCATTAAGCCTAGTGATACGAACCTCGACAGGGTGGTATCCTCCATTTTCAGGACAGTAAGCACGCTCTCGAAAGTTGATGGTTACAGCTTGAGTTGAAGACGACACCTTTCCCGACTCGTTACAAATACGGTTTAAAGCATTTTGAAGGTCTATGCTAATCGGTAGCAAAAATCGCTCAACATCAAATTGAAGAGTTAAGTTCATAATAAATTCTCGTTGTAATAATTAAGCAAACCGCCTCAGAACGAAGCTAGGTATGAAAGGTTAGTCAGGGTTAGAGGCTAATGCTCGAAGCTCAGTCTTCACCACTTCATAGCGTCCAGACACCTGATGTAAGAACACATTATCGGGTACAGGATCGAGGATAGAAATAGTTCGCAGGATAGCCGCTAAGAACCCACACGAATTACTACTTCCACCTGTTATTACTGGTTTCAACGCTGCTGACTTAACAGTTTTACCAACTTGACCATCAAGTAGCGTAAAGATAGCTTCAAGACGCACCCAGCTGTTCGAGAACAACCCCGACGATGAGTTTTTAGAAACACGTATATAGAACTCCTGATCATCTTCCTTGTAGGCAATCTGATACTCTAGAAAGCTCTCAGACTTAGGACTGAGCTTTGGACTCTGACCTTCTTTAACAATGGTGAACGAATCGACCTCGTTTGCCTTTTCAACTTTTTGGCTCATACAAAATTCTCCTATTCAGCCAGTTCAATTAACGTTTTAATCGCTTGGGTAGCGTTACTCGTGGAACCCATAACAAAACTGCCACTCCCATCGTCAGCATGGACACAGCACGCAAAGACATAGGGTTCAGTCTCATTCGGTAGCAAAATGACAAACTCGGGGTTTTCTATCGCATATGACAGAATGACCTCGGTATCTTCATCTACGTCAGCTAAGTCTTGATCGGTATCACCTCGCTCAATCAAGATCAGGCAGGTGGAAACTTCCTCCCAAAATTTCCCAGCCTCATCACGATTACCAGACCAAGGAAGCAATAGCTGATACATCAGTTGCTCTTTAATCGATAAAGGCAACTTCAACAGTTCAGCATCAGTAAGGCTTTTCACAACTTTCATTGAATTTCTCCATCTAAATTCCAGATACAAAAAAGCCCCTGAATAGAACTAACTATTCAGGGGCTATCTGTTTCATTTAATATTAATTTTCAGATGGCTTAGGTTCAGGTAACACTAGATTTTCACTGGCTCTCTCGACCATATCAGACAAGGCATTCGCTCCACGCTCTAATGCTGTCTTATCAAATTTCCGGTAATGTAAGGTACTCGACATATCAGCATGGTTTAAAACACGCTGAACCGACGTAACATCCATCCCAGAGTTCAGTAGATTACTCGCTACCGAATGCCTCGCAGTGTGGAAAACAACACCTTCAGGATCGATACCAGCGTGATCCAGTATCAACTTCAAAGCTTTACGTGGTGGTGAGATATGCGTCCCTTCTCGACTACCGGGAAAGACATGCGGATTACCGGGCTGCTTCAACTTCCAAAGCTCAGAAAACAACTCCAACATTAGAGGTGATAAATAGACCAAATGTGGTTTCTTATTCTTGGTCATTTTGATGAAAAGCGTGCGATTATCAAAATCAACGTCATCCCATTGCCTCTCCATTAACTCAGATATTCGACAGCCTGTTAGCCACAACAGCGCAATCAGATTGCCCTTCACCTTACAGTAGTAAGTTCGAGCAACCTTTATCAGTAGAGCTGTCTCGTTTACATCGAGAAAACGAGTCCGAGCATTATTAACAGGCATCAAAGAAACCTTAGTCGCATGGTTTGGGGTATCAAGAACCTTAGAAGACAGTGAGCAAATCACCTTAACTAACGCGATAACATGATTATTTGTTCCAACAGAGTAAGGTTTACCCTTGTAGGTTTCAGTCGTGAGGAGGGACTGAAGCTTCATGATGGCGTGTGCTGAGAGCCTATCCATGGGGATTTTATAGATAGACTTACATCGCAAGAACCGTGTTTCATCATCTTTCCATGACTTCTTACGGGTTTTAGCCCACGGTAAATAAGTCTCGTGGAAGAAGGTGAAAACATCAGGCATCACAACGGCAGAGCGAGAATCTCGTTCAATTTTTGGATCAATACCCTCAGCGATTTGTACCTTGAGCTTACGCGCTTTAGCTCTTGCTTCTTCTACCGTGAGATCTGGCCACCTAGCAATGGTGATGCTTGATTTCTTCCGGCTCACTGGTGATACATAACGTAGGTGGAAACGCCGATTTTGAGTACGTCCAACGAGCACCTTTAAACCAATTACACTGTTATCTCCTCCACCGTCAGACCACTCCAAATCGTTAGAGCGAGAATCAGCACTGGGACCAGATAAGGTTTTCATTATCGAATTGGTCAGGTTGATTGTTCTATTAAGCGTCATGACAAAATACTCCCATTTCTATCAGTCACTTAATTTTTATATATGTTTGAAGGGACACTTATACTCGAATGTGAGGGAGGTAGTATGTGGAAGTCGTTGGGGTGGGTTGATATGGTGGGAATCGGGGATAAATTTCAGAAGCAGTCTTTAGCAATAGTATATTGCCGTCATTCTCGTTTTGCTTAGCGTTGTGATCTCACTATCAATTATCATCACAGCATCAATAAACAAACATCGGCAACACTCCTACATTGCTATAACTAGATATGAAATTTAGCTCAACTCCCAGTTCTAACATCTATTTGCGAGTAGTTCCGTTTACTAACAACAGAGCGTTCAGCTTACTAGAACAGTAGAATTTCGAACTACTTATCCTTATAAATGGTAAAACTCAAGGCTAAGTATTTAGAACTACCATATTGAAGTTCCGCAATGATAGCTTCAACAAATTTAAGCTCTGGAATCTCTTCCATCGCAGAACATACATTCCTGTTTGATGTTGTCTTTGAGATCCCTAGAGCTATATAGTAATTATAGGTATCAGGCTTATGGCGTTTGATATCGTCTATAGCTCGTCTTGAAGACGTATCAATATTATTTAAATACTTCGCTTCTAAAATTGCACCGTAGTTTTTGCTTCCAAAATAGAGATCACCTCGACCTCTATAGGTCTGAATAGTAGACGACCCCTTTTCTGTTTGGAATTCTGCTAGTGAGAACATACCTGGACACCTTGCTATAGCTGCAATAAGAGAACCGATAACTGATACTTCCGTATAATCAAACAACGATTCTTTACAGTCATGAATTTTATAATATTCAGAGTTAACACCCTTCCATTCATGCAGAATTTTTCTTAAATCCTTCATTATTTCTTTATCAATTTCAGAATATTTTTCTATTTCATTAGTTGTCGATATTTTTAGTTTCATTACTTGACAACCTATTTTTAAACCTACTATCCATGTGACTATTTCTAATCTTTCTTGCTAATTCTAGCGTCGCAATTTTTTCACATAGGGAGTCAGTAACCATTCGAGCACTAATAGCACCAATATAAACTCCAGATACGATACCTAATACTAAAGGAGGCATTTCAAATACATCTTTATCTGTAAATACCTTTGCGTAACTAAAATAAAGCATAATAACCGCAGGGATGACCCCTAACTTATCAAGTGCACCTACAAGAAATCCTACTCTGCCTTGTAAAAAAACTATTCGGTCATTAAATAGAGTAATAACATGCTCTAAGGATTTATCGTCATATCTAGAAAGATTTTCAGCTAGAGTATAGTTATCTGAAAATCTTGTTTTGACACTTTTCATAGTCCATTTCGTAGCACTAACAAAAAATTTCGCTGATGTGGCTGTCGATAACAATCCATATAAGATTATAAATATATAAATGAGCATGAAAAATATATAAGCAACACTTGGGTATAAATAACCAGATATTATTGTCGCCAAGATCATTATTAAGATAAGAGAGAACAAAGACGCCTCAAGTTTATGCTCCTTAATATACTTTTTAAGCCCTGAAAACGCAGACTCTCTAGATATAAGTATCTCTATAATGTTTTGCACATTGTTTTTTAGTTCATTCTTTCGCATTAACACTAACCGTATGATTTTAAAGAAATTCACAAGGTATCGATAAAAATTGGAGCTGTAAAGTTTATTGTCCCTTCCCACCCGACCGGATATAGAGCATAAAGCCCCTCAGTGCCTATGTATTGCTGTTTGTTGGCGATTTTCAACAACTACACCGCGACAGGAATGCATAGTTCTATAACCCACAGAAACACAGCTATCCACTATAACTAGCTTTGAGATACTCCTCTAATCTCTTATGCAATTGGAGATTGTAATTGTCTCCGCTTACGAGTCATTGTCAGCGCACGTTGGGCTCACTTTCTTTAAGAGCTCATTAGAGTGAACAATCTATAGACACATATTGTCCTTTTATTGTACTGTATGTGCATTCAGTACTGGCTACATACACATGCAACCATATCTCTACTACCTTAAAATTTAGAACTCCCACTATCATAAGGATAAATTTCCATGCACATGAGCTCCCTAAAACATCTGCATCAAAGCATGCTAGAAATAGATGTAGATATTCAGCAATTTCAAGTGACGGTTGGGATCGCTACATTTGACTGTCTTTTCTCTACAAGAGAAAGCCCGTTTGTACTTGCATTAACATCTAGAGGCTTAAATCCAAAGTTCTTTAAATTCGAAGTAACTAAGGGATATTGGATAAAAGAATATTTTGGCGACATGTTTGGTGATCTGTTAGAAGTACTAAAAGGAGGCGGTCATACAAATATAGCCCTTAAGCCTGCCCCGTTTCTTGAGCAACTTAATAAACAATTACCTGTAACTGCATACAAGGAACAAGTTCCGTCCACAGCCAAAGTGCTAGAGTTGAGATCCGACATTACTGAAGAGCGAGACAGGCCATACTTTGACGCTTGGATTTACTGGAAAGATAAAAAATACAAAAATGTACCATCAGCGGAAAACCAAGCTAAGACATTAGCTCTAATTGGAAAAGAAGCACTTGAGTACAGTAAAGCAATGAAAGCTTCTAGCAAATGGAGTACAACAGATTTAAATCGTGACTGGAAGAGTTAAGCTTACTGTTATCTCCAAGACCGGATATAGACCATACCAGCCTCGAATTTCTATGAAAGGTGTTCGTTGGCAATATTCACTCTAGGTGGCCGCAAGCGCTATTCATAGCTGTATAGCTCACCACGAGGTTGAAGCTGAAAGTTCAGGATATGTACCGGAAGTGTTTTGGAAAGGCTATATGAACGGCTGTGATGAGCTTTTGATGGGGTTGATAGGTAGGAGATTTGAAAATCTCTATTTTTCATAATACTAGATGACAAAAAGCCTCAACCGAAGTTGAGGCTTTTCATATCCCATAAGGGAAAATGGCAGGGGTGGAGAGATTCGAACTCCCAACACGCGGATTTGGAATCCGCTGCTCTGCCAATTGGAGCTACACCCC
>NZ_JAWPON010000269.1:0-749 GCF_033344315.1 Vibrio sp. 2132-1
TCGCTTGGGATCGGCGCGTAACGGACGATCTCAATGCCGTGGTCTGCCGCACGACAGCCATGTGCATCGAAGTGTGCTAAACGTTTATCGAGTGCACTCAATAAATCATCAAAGCGGCGGATCTCAATGTCTGCGACTTCGCCCAGTTTGTGCATGTAATCCGCAAACAGGTCCAATTCAATCTTGAACGCTTTATCCGGACGCCAACTCGGCAGCACTTTGACGTTAAAGGTGTCGTCTTCTGCGATCGCTTTATGTTGTTCCAGTGAATCAATAGGGTCATCGGTTGTGCCCGCCATTACGACGTTCATTTGCTGCATGATGCCGCGAGCCGTGAACTCAGGTGTCGCAAGCAGCTCATTACATTGATGCCAAATTTGATCAGCAGTGTCTGGGCTAAACAGCGTATTGGTAATGCCGAATGGGCGACGCAGTTCTAGGTGCGTCCAGTGGTAAAGCGGGTTGCCTAAGGTTTGAGGAACCGTCTTCGCCCACGCCATGTATTTGTCGTAATCGCTCGCATCACCCGTAATCAAACGCTCTTCAATGCCTGCCGAGCGCATACCACGCCATTTGTAGTGATCGCCTTCAAGCCAGATTTGACCCAAGTTATCGAACTGACGATTTTGTGCCACTTCCGCTGGGTTTAGGTGGCAGTGGTAATCATAAATTGGCTGGTGGAACGCATGTTCATGGTACAAGCGACGTGCCGTTTCGTTTGAGAGTAAAAAGTCTTCACACAAGAAATT
>NZ_JAWPON010000270.1:0-748 GCF_033344315.1 Vibrio sp. 2132-1
TTAAGGCATCAGGTAAACCAGTTTACGCGGTGGGTGACTTTTACAATCAGAGCCAATATTACTTAGCAAGCTACGCCGATAAAGTGTACATGGCGCCTGATGGTGGCGTACTGATTAAGGGCTACAGCGCTTACTCTATGTACTACAAAACTCTGCTAGAGAAGTTAGACGTATCCACTCACGTTTTCCGAGTCGGTACTTACAAATCAGCTATCGAGCCGTTTATTCGTGACGACATGTCGGATGCGGCAAAAGAGTCTGCCACTCGCTGGGTCACTCAGTTGTGGAGCGCGTTTGTCGATGACGTGACGACTAACCGCAACATCAACGCCAAAGTGCTAAACCCAACGATGGAAGAACTGCTTACCGAGATGAAATCTGTGGATGGTGATTTGGCGCAATTGGCCGTCAAAATGGGGTTAGTTGATGAATTGGCGACACGCCAAGATATTCGTACCCTATTCGCCAAAGAATTTGGTAGCGACGGTAAAGACAGCTATAACGCCATTAGTTATTACGACTACCTAGCGACGATTCGCCCAGACTACACACTCGCGAACCATGATATTGCTGTTGTTGTTGCAAGTGGCGCCATCATGGATGGTCAACAACCTCGTGGAACAGTAGGCGGTGACACGGTTGCAAGTCTACTGCGTCAAGCGCGTAACGATGAGAAGGTAAAAGCAGTCGTGCTTCGCGTAGACAGCCCTGGTGGCAGTGCGTTTGCGTCAGAAGTGATTCGCAACGA
>NZ_JAWPON010000271.1:0-748 GCF_033344315.1 Vibrio sp. 2132-1
TAAAGTCATCCATTTAGCGCCTTCATAAGAAACTTGATTGAGGGAGCAATAAACGAGTGAATGCAGTAAGAACCATGCCTTATAGATGAAAGATTCATCCATGTTGTATGATGGCTTGTTCTTAAGCGAAAGGAATTATGGTCTGCTTTTCAGTACGGATTCAAACACGGTTTGTTATCGTGTCGAGTAGGAATTTTGCGGCTAGACGAGAGCTAAAATGATACCACCAACAGTGAGCGCCGCGGAAAGATACTGCCCTGCAGAATATGAGCCGTCTTCCTCTTCTTCAATCTTGTCGGGATGATCCATGCCAAGTGCACCGTGAGTGAAAGATTCTACTTTTTCACCCATTGTTTTGTTTTCTGCTTCTACCTTTTTACTCTCATGGTCAATTTGCTGCAACGCCGCTAGCAGTGCCTTACCTTCCGTAGAAAGTGTCACTTTGTTTTGCTCAACTTTGAGTGGCGCGGCAACCGTATCAACGTGATTGTCTTGATTTTGTACCACTACTGCTGGTTGCTTAGCATAAGAGTTTACTGGGTTGCTTCCTACTGGATTCATCGAATACTCCTTGGAACATCGACACTCTTTCACTGAGTGCGGGTAAAAAGCAGTTATCTCTATATCGACGGCATAGGGTATTTCTTGAATCAATTTGTACCAATTTGACGCAGATATTCTGAATCAAAAGTTGGAACTCATGATAGGAGAAAACGGGCCTGTTTTTGCCGCCAAGATTGTTTCTTAA
>NZ_JAWPON010000272.1:0-745 GCF_033344315.1 Vibrio sp. 2132-1
AACAAATCAATGGCTATCAAAGATCGCTAAGAAAGTCTTTCAAGCGTTTCCCGGCGCATTTCCTTCTGCGGCGGTTGTCGGTAACCCAGTACGTGAAGACGTAACGCAGTTGGATGAGCCCGCTCAACGTATGCAAGAGAGAGAAGGACCAATTCGTATTCTTGTTATGGGCGGCAGCCAAGGGGCGCGTATTCTTAATCAAACATTGCCAGCGGTGATGGCAAACTTGGGACAAGACTACTGTATTCGTCATCAAGCAGGTAAAGGCGCAGCGCAAGAAGTGCAAGCTGCTTATCAAGCGAACAATGTTGCTAATGCAGAAGTGACCGAGTTTATCGATGATGTTGCACAAGCGTATGCGTGGGCAGATCTGTTAGTGTGCCGTTCTGGCGCATTGACGGTATCTGAAGTCTCAGCAGCAGGTGTAGGCGCGATTTTTATCCCGTTCATGCATAAAGACCGTCAACAGGCACTGAATGCCGACCATTTAGTGGAATGCGGTGCTGCGAAGATGATTGAACAACCTGATTTAACCGTGGAGTCTTTGACTCAACAGATCCAACAATTGGATCGCCAAGCTTTACTTTCAATGGCTCAAAAGGCACGCAGTGCCGCAAAATTAGATGCTGACAAAGTTGTCGCACAAGCCATTGTCGCTTTGACCGAAAAGCGTTAACGAATTATTGAGAATCGAATTAATGACTATCCAACATACACAAGACTTAGCTCAGATTCGCGCGATGGT
>NZ_JAWPON010000273.1:0-745 GCF_033344315.1 Vibrio sp. 2132-1
TCGACAGCTATCTAGTTACCCGAGGTGACAACACTCTATTTCGTTACAACCAAGTCTCGTTCGCCGATAAAACAAAGTTAAAGCAGTACATTCAACGTCTCGCTAGTTTAAATCCATTGCAATACCGCCAAGCCGAGCAATACGCATATTGGGTAAACCTGTACAACGCGTTGACGGTTGACCTAATTTTGGATAACTACCCGATAACGTCGATCACCAAGTTAGGCGGGCTGTTTAGCTTTGGCCCATGGGATCAAGATGTCATCACCATTAACGGAAAAAGTCTGACCTTAAATGATATTGAGCACCGAATTTTACGACCAATCTGGCAAGACCCAAGAACGCACTACGCTGTCAATTGTGCAAGCCTAGGCTGCCCAAATCTTCAAACTCAAGCTTTTACCGCTGAGAATACTCAAACCTTGTTAGAGAGTGCCGCAAAGACCTTTATCAACAGCAAAAAAGGCGTCTCTATTGAAGGTAACACGGCGAAAATATCTTCAATTTATGAGTGGTTTGCCGTTGATTTTGGTGGTGAGGAAGAGGTGTTTAACCACATCAGAAAGTACGCGCCACAATACAACCATTTTTCAGGTCAGGTGAAGTACGACTACGATTGGAACTTGAACCAAGCAGACTGATTTATCCATCCTTGTTCAGCTTGAGATGCTTTTAGCCACCGATAACCCAAAAGCTAAAAAAGGGCACCAAGTGCCCTTTTTACTTTCTAGTTTGCTTGCTAGAT
>NZ_JAWPON010000274.1:0-744 GCF_033344315.1 Vibrio sp. 2132-1
AGCTACGGTATTTTTGTGTTGTTTGGTCGTCTCTTTAAGCTCTTTATTTTCAATATCAGACAGAATGAGTTTTAACTGTAATTCAAAGCGAGACAATCGACGCAGTTGAGCCGCGCCCAATTCGCTGATTGGGATGTGTTTTATTAAGTCTGATTCAATACGAAAAGCGCGTTTCTCACAGCTTAAAGCTTGCTGAAACTGCCCTTGTGACGCACTGACTTTGCTCATTGCGTTGTAAAAACGTTTCGCAAGAATGGGCGAAGAATGCTTTTTAATTCGCTTCCCAATGGACTCCAACAGCAAATTAGCCAACGAAGTGTGGCCAACACCATTCAAGCAATAGGCCGTTTCAATTTTGACCATGGTTGAGAGCCAATAGGTGGTCGCACTTCCGGTGGTGTACTTAATGCTGGATATGGAAAGCAGCGCTTCGGAATACTCTTCTTGCAGACGATGCAATTTAGCGCGATACAAATGCGTTTGAGCGGCGAGGTTTTTGTCGCTTACTAGGATGCTGAGCTCTTCACATTCACCCAATAATTCGCTGGCTTCGGCCACGCGTTTTAGACTGATGTAACAGGCGAGCATATACAGTTTGTAACGCAAACGAAGTGAGCGACTGCTGATGGCGTGATCAATCGCGTCGATCTTTTGGTAGTAACGTAGAGCACGGTTGTGATCGCCATAAGCATCACATAAGTTACCCATACCAATGATCGCTAAAACGTATTCGTCGATAAAACC
>NZ_JAWPON010000275.1:0-743 GCF_033344315.1 Vibrio sp. 2132-1
GTCATCGTTTAGCCTTAACCGCAGGCTATGCACTCAAAGATTATCAATCGGCTAGCCAAACTTTTGCGAAAACGCGCAGTGATGACACCTTGAGCTTGTTTGCCGCTTACGAATACCAAAACGTGTTTGATTGGCAGAACTGGTCGTTCATTTCCTTCGCGGGTTATAGCCAAACCGATTCAAACATCACCTTTTATGACGAAAATGAATACCTTTTGTCGTTAGGCTTTAACTACAGCTTCTAACATGGTTCTCGCGGCGAACATGTGAATACTCGCCGCGAACTCCTCTCAAATGACCACTACACGGCTTGAGCCGTAAGTTGTTTCAGCAATCGGTCCATCGCGCGATACCCGAGCGCTTCCGCTAAATGAGAACGTTCAATCTGCTCAGCACCTTCTAAATCCGCTATCGTGCGGGCCACTTTAATGATGCGATGATAGGCACGAATCGATAACCCCAGCCGATGCAGTGCAGTTTCGAGAAATTCCGCATCGCTTTTTTGCAACGGACAAAATGCCTCAATCTCACGGCTACCGAGCAGTGCGTTTACTTTGCCGTTTCGATTAAGCATGCTCTCACGAGCAAGACTGACGCGCTCTTTGACGAGTTCCGTGGGCTCTCCTCGATCACCACCTTCCGCCAACGTGCCTTTCGGTAAGGATGGAATTTCTAACGACATATCAAAACGGTCGAGAAGCGGTCCCGATAAACGACCTAAGTAACGCAAAATAGCTTGAGGG
>NZ_JAWPON010000276.1:0-743 GCF_033344315.1 Vibrio sp. 2132-1
TCTCGTGGCTGAAATTGGCAATTATATTTATCACCATGGAACTCAAGTCATTGGTCCTCATGGTGAAAGCATCGATTCCGATCTCAACTTACGCACTTACAATCCAAACTTGTATTGTGCTGATGTCGCCATCTGGTACGGCAGCCATGTCATTGCTGGTCAAGGAAACTATCAGGTCGACATCATCTCCGATCCTAACCCCTACGATCCGACTTACCTAATTGACTGCTACGAATACATTAGTAACCCCACGACCAGACAACAATCGTTAGCATTTGATCTGAGCTACTCGCCTTATGACGAACTACTTGATGGCGAGGTGTACAGCTACATTTTGCGTCCAAAGCCTGAACTGGCTGATCGCGTTGAAGAATTTAAAATCAATATGATTTATCACAGCCCAAAGCCGTTACGCTCAAGCAACAAAAAATAACCACTTAAAATACATAATGTTATTTTGACCATTAAATCACTAAAAACAAAAAGTGGAACCGTGATCAAAGTCTCATTTCCTTCCTCATCGACAAAAAACTCAAATAAATTTTACGGGTTTTATGCGGTTTTTCGTGTCTTGATTTCTCCTAACCAAAGTCCTAAAAGTGACTCATTTATAAGAAAGTAAACCTTAGTGTTAGTTTTAGTAATTGAAAATAAAAGATAACTAACCCTTGAAAAAGGAAGATTCAGAATGAACAAAATGAGTTTGCTAGCAGCGTCAGTGGCTATAGCACTTACTGGTTGTG
>NZ_JAWPON010000277.1:0-742 GCF_033344315.1 Vibrio sp. 2132-1
ATCTACGTTTGTGAACATAACGAAGAAGGCGCAATGGGTCTGATGATCAACGCGCCTGTTGATATCACTGTAGGTAACATGCTCAAGCAAGTTGACGTGCAGCCTGTTCACCCACGCCTGTTTGAAGCCAGCTTAGATAGACCCGTCTACAATGGCGGTCCAATCTCAGAAGACCGTGGTTTTATTCTACATAAACCGAAAGATTACTATGAATCCAGCATTCAAATGACCGACGACCTTGCTGTCACCACTTCGCGAGATATTCTTTCCGTATTGGGGACAGAGGCTGAGCCAAGTGACTATTTGGTTGCTCTTGGTTATTCCGGTTGGAGTGCTGGTCAGTTAGAAAATGAACTGGTTGAAAACTCTTGGCTAACCATCGAAGCCACACCAGAAATCATCTTCGATACGCCCATTACAGAGCGCTGGAAAAAAGCGGTAGAAAAGCTAGGTATCGACCCAAGCCAATTGTCGGCAGACGCAGGTCATGCGTAACGCAACCGCCTTCCTTAACTTCCACTTCATTAAGATTTGAGACACTGTATGTCACGCACAATAATGGCCTTCGACTTCGGTACTAAAAGTATTGGTAGCGCGATTGGTCAAGAAATCACTGGCACCGCTTCACCACTGAAAGCGTTTAAAGCCAATGATGGCATTCCAAATTGGGATGACATCGAAAAACAAATTAAAGAATGGCAGCCAGACTTATTGGTCGTAGGCCTGCCAACGGATTTGCATG
>NZ_JAWPON010000278.1:0-742 GCF_033344315.1 Vibrio sp. 2132-1
GCAAAGTTAGAAAAAACCGCAGGCAATGCCTGCGGTTTTTTATTGCTCGTTACTTACGGCTTTTGATCTAGTTCCTCATGCAATTATGTCGAAAAATGAGTCTTTCAGGCTAATGAGAGTCTGGGTAAAGGCAAATACAGTGTTTCGACAATATCTGATAGCACGTGATCATAGGTATTGAAAATCGTCAGTGACAGATCTGAGGTGATGCCATAAAGTTCTTCTTCTGTTAGTCCGGTGTGTTTTCCTTCGACATAGTCGTTTAACGCTTGTGTCGAACGTACGGAGATCGGCGCTGCGATAGTCAATGGTGCTATTACCGCTAACTGATTCAGTTTACGTGTCATTACAGATGCGTAGTTCTTTACTCGAACGCTTCCTCCTTGTTCGTTTAAGTCTTGAATGCTAATACGAAGTTGAGTCAAGGTTTCGAGGCTATCGATAATGGTTTGCCAATTCATGTGGTACTCATCATGCAACTCATCTCGTTGCTCAACTGCTAGCCACGCAATAGTGACTTCATCCATTAAGAACAAACAATGTCGAATCAGCTTTCCGTGCTCCATTTGATTTCTCGCGATGCTGTTTTCCTGCCATTGTTCGAGCAACTTACTGACTTTTATCTGTAACACACGATACATGGGTTTATTTTCAAAGCGCGATGTTTCCAACAAAAGGTGCAGCTTGTTGTTGAGAGCATGATGGATCTCTTCTATTTCTCGATCATAGTTTTGTTGGGATT
>NZ_JAWPON010000027.1:0-48899 GCF_033344315.1 Vibrio sp. 2132-1
TGTTTTACCGTGGTCAACGTGGCCGATAGTACCAACGTTAACGTGCGGTTTCGTACGTTCAAATTTTTCTTTAGACACGATCGTGTTCCTTCCTAGTTATGATTCGTCGTGATCATTATTGATCGACGACGCGCCAGAAATTGTTATTTTATGCGCCAACGCCCGTTAGCGCAATATTTGGACGCCCTGATCTCGCAAAAAGTCGTAAACTTTTTGCAGTTCAATCGTCAATTAGTAACCACGCTCTGCAATAATTTTATCTGCGAAGTTTTTCGGCACTTCAGCGTACTCGTGAAACTCCATAGAGTAAGACGCACGGCCTTGAGTTGCAGAACGTAGATCAGTTGCGTAACCGAACATTTCGGATAGTGGTACTTGAGCACGGATGATCTTAAGACCAGCCACACCTTCGTCCATGCCTTCAATGATACCGCGACGACGGTTTAGGTCACCAACAACGTCACCCATCCAGTCTTCCGGAGTGGTTACTTCGACATTCATCATAGGTTCTAGAATCACAGGTTGTGCTTCTAGTGCACCTTTCTTGAATGCCATCGAGCCAGCGATCTTAAACGCCATCTCGCTTGAGTCTACATCGTGGTAAGAACCATCAAATAGTGTAGCTTTAATATCTAGTACAGGGTAACCCGCTAGAACACCACTATTCATTTGCTCTTCGATACCTTTCGATACCGAACTGATGTATTCCTTAGGAATCACACCGCCCACGATTTCGTCTACGAATACGAAACCTTCACCAGGCTCAGAAGGCTCAAGTTTGACCCAAACATGACCGTATTGACCACGACCACCTGATTGACGAACAAACTTACCTTCAACTTCCGCTTTACCACGAATGGTTTCACGGTAAGCAACCTGAGGTTTACCAACGTTACAATCAACGCTGAATTCACGCTTCATACGATCAACGATAATGTCTAGGTGAAGTTCACCCATACCTGAGATCAGAGTCTGACCTGATTCGTCGTCCGTTTCCACGCGGAATGATGGATCTTCCGCTGCTAGTTTACCTAGCGCGATAGCCATTTTCTCTTGGTCTGCCTTAGAACGAGGCTCTACAGCAATCTGAATAACTGGTTCAGGGAACTCCATGCGCTCTAGAATCACTTTGTGGTTCTGATCACACAGCGTGTCACCTGTGGTTACGTCTTTCAGACCGATAGCAGCTGCAATATCACCAGCGCGAACTTCTTTCACTTCTTCACGCTTATTCGCATGCATCTGAACGATACGACCGAAACGCTCTTTCTTCTCTTTTACTGAGTTGTAAACAGCGTCACCCGAGTTTACAACACCGGAGTAAACACGCATGAAAGTTAACGTGCCCACGAATGGGTCAGTCGCAATCTTAAACGCTAGCGCAGAGAAAGGTTCGTTGTCGTCAGCATGACGCTCAACTTCATTTTCTCTTTCGTCGACACCTTTAATTGCAGGTACGTCAACTGGCGATGGCAAGAACTCAACTACTGCATCCAGTACCGCTTGAACACCTTTGTTCTTAAACGCACTACCACAAGTAGCCAGTACGATTTCGTTATTTAGTGTGCGAGTACGTAAAGCTTGTTTGAGCTCAGCTTCAGTCAATTCACCTTCTTCAAGGTACTTGTCCATCAGCTCTTCGCTAGCTTCAGCAGCGGATTCAACCATGTGGTTGCGCCACTCTTCAGCAAGTTCAATCATGTCAGCTGGGATGTCTTCGTAAGTAAACGAAGTGCCTTGATCGGCATCATTCCAGTTGATCATTTTCATCTTGATAAGGTCGATGACACCTCTGAACTCATCTTCCGCACCAACGTTCAGCTGGATTGGAACAGGAGTCGCACCAAGACGATTCTTAATTTGGTTCACAACGCGTAGGAAGTCTGCGCCCGCACGGTCCATCTTGTTTACAAATACCAAACGTGGAACGTGGTATTTGTCTGCTTGACGCCATACAGTTTCAGACTGAGGTTCAACACCAGATGAGCCACAGAACACAACCACAGCACCATCAAGTACACGAAGAGAACGCTCTACTTCGATAGTAAAGTCAACGTGTCCAGGGGTATCAATGATGTTTACGCGATGCTCAGGGAACTGTGCTTCCATACCACGCCAGAATGTAGTAGTCGCAGCGGATGTGATAGTGATACCACGCTCCTGCTCCTGCTCCATCCAGTCCATGGTTGCTGCACCATCGTGAACTTCGCCGATTTTGTGAGAAAGGCCAGTGTAGAACAGAATACGCTCAGTTGTGGTTGTTTTTCCTGCATCTACGTGAGCACAGATACCGATATTACGGTATAGCTCAATAGGAGTTTTACGAGCCACGATTGTATCCTCTTACTAAGGTGTACCTTAGAGTATAGAAAAGTGCTGCGAGAGAACCTCGCAGCACAGAAGGTATTACCAACGGTAATGAGCGAACGCTTTGTTTGCGTCAGCCATGCGGTGAACGTCTTCACGTTTCTTAACCGCAGTACCTTTGTTCTCAGACGCGTCTAGCATTTCAGCAGCTAGGCGTTGAGCCATAGATTTTTCACCACGCTTGCGCGCAGCTTCAACCAACCAACGCATAGCAAGTGCGTTACGGCGAACCGGACGTACTTCTACAGGTACTTGGTAAGTTGAACCACCAACACGGCGAGATTTAACCTCTACCGCTGGGCGAACGTTTTCAAGAGCTTCTTCAAAAATAGCTAAGTGGTCTTTACCAGACTTTTCAGCCATAGCATCTAGTGCAGTGTAAACGATTTTCTCTGCAGTAGATTTTTTACCGTCAACCATTAGGATGTTAACGAATTTTGCCAGCAATTCAGATTTGAATTTTGGATCTGGAAGGATCTTACGCTGACCAATGACGCGACGACGTGGCATGGATTTATCTCCGTTGTCTTCTTCAGGTTTTATCCAAAACTTTTCAGTTTTTTCAAAAAATTAAAAATAATTTAGTGTTTGGCCTTACTTAACGGAATCCATTAAGACTTAGGACGCTTCACACCGTACTTAGAACGACCTTGTTTACGGTCATTTACGCCAGCACAGTCTAGTGCGCCGCGAACAGTGTGGTAACGCACACCTGGAAGGTCTTTAACACGACCACCACGGATTAGAACAACTGAGTGCTCTTGAAGGTTGTGACCTTCACCGCCGATGTACGATGTAACTTCGAAGCCGTTTGTCAGACGTACACGACAAACTTTACGAAGTGCTGAGTTAGGTTTTTTAGGTGTAGTAGTGTAAACACGAGTACATACACCACGTTTTTGTGGGCACGCTTCTAGTGCAGGCACGTTGCTTTTAACAACTTGCTTTGCACGTGGCTTACGTACCAACTGGTTAATAGTTGCCATTAACTAGCTCCTGATTTACTTGAAAGTAAGCTTTGTGAAAAATCTATCCCCAACTGCCAATGCAGTTAGGGACGCAAAATTCTATGCAGCAGTGAGAGGTGTGTCAAGAAATATACGGATCTTTTTTGTTCAATTAGAACAATTCATCCGTAAAGCTTTGTCGACAGCAAATCTTGTTCAATCCCAAGTTAGGGATTTATCCTGTTTTGCTGTTAGTTCAACGAAGCCTGAGTAATTCACAATCGTCAGGGATGGACTGATACGATTTGCAATACCGCGAGCTTGCGCATCGCTCTCCAACACAAATACGCTGCGGTTTTTTAGATGGGAAAATGCTTTATGTTGCGAGTTAGCAGCGTACACTGCATCTTCTATAAGTAAGATGTCATCCTGTTCACTGCATAAGGGCATGGCGTCTTCTAGAGCAGAGACTGTTTTTATGATGTGTAACATAACTTCCTCAAAAAGACAGTAGCTTGCCAGCGTGTTGTAACTTATCTTTGAGCTGTTCTGAGCTTAACGCTTGGGCTTCAAGGACTAAATCCGCTTGCGCCAAACCTCGCTGGGTTAACGACTCTGAACACACAAAGACTTGTTCGATGTCGTATAAATCGAAAAGCTTTAACATCGGCGCGTAATCTTTACTCAAAATATTGTTGGGGTCTTGTCCGAGTAGAAGCTGGTATACCCCGTCACCCATGAAAATGACGCTGATATCTTCACAGTAAGCCGACGCGGCTAACAGTGCATCCACACCTTCACGACCAGCTGCACTGCCATGTGGCGCACTACGAAATAGATAAGTTAACTGACTCAAAACTGTACCACTCTGTCTTGGGTTAACATCGCTTCAGCTAGGCTACCTAAGCCTGCTTGTTCAAAACCATCGGCTAGATTGTTCTGAACCAAACCATGTTGATTCGCTTCTTCTTCACTTACAATCCCGCGACGCAAAGCGGCCGCGACACAAGTTTCTAGGCGAACACCATGCTCTTTAGCCAAAGACTGCCACGCCTTATTGAGATCAAATTCATCGTTGGCTGGCACACTCAAAGCAGTACCATTAGTCACACCATCTTGATAAAAGAAGACGCTCACTAGCTGATGGCCTTGCTCTATCAACGCTTTGGCGAACTGATAAGCACTGCGCGCTGACTGGCTGCCATAAACGGGACCATTCACCACTAACGTGTAAGTCAGTTTACTCACCTTTCATCATCCTCGGTTTTACGTTGACGAATGTACAAGTAAACGGTGTGTTTTGAAATATTAAGGCGATCCGCAACACGGTTGATGGCATCTTTAATATCGAAGATACCTTTGTCGTACAACTCCATCACGATCTGGCGATTTTTGGTGTTGTTAGACACGGATTTATCCGCATTGATCTCTTCGATGGTGCGTTCAACAGTTTGGTCCACCAGCTCTTCTACGTCACTAGCAAAGTTGACCGAGGAAGCCGCTTCTTTCGCTTCTTGCGTCGGCATGAAAGACTGAAGAACTTGCGAGAAAGGCGCATCCAAGTTGACGTTGATACACAACAAACCAATCACGCGATTTTCGCCATTACGAATGGCGACAGTAATCGACTTCATCAACACGCCACCTTTTGCACGGGTAAAGTACGAACGTGAGAAGTTGCGCTCCGAGCCTTCGATGTCTTTTAGCATCTTAAGCGCTAAATCAGTGATTGGTGAGCCGACTTGGCGCCCCGTATTTTCACCGTTAGCGATTTTAATTGCAGAGGTATTTAAGTCTTCTAGAGAGTGAAGAACGATTTCACAAAATGGACCTATCAGGCTGGCGATACCATCCACGACCGCCTCATAAGATCTTAAAATGATTTTGTCGTGCTCGGTAAACGGCATCACGTTAACGGATTCCATTTCGAGCAACATCTCCGCGTTTATTGTTTCTGTAGTTGTCATAAGCCTTCGAGCGAAAAATCAACAAATTGGTGTAAGTTTATCAGAAAATTTGAAAAGCAACCTAGCAAACTCACCAACTAGTGACCTAGAACAAAAAAGGCCCGTTAAACGGACCTTTTTCAATAACTTATCGCAGCTTATTGTTATTGCTCTGCGTTGTCGTTCTCAACTTTTAGCAGCTCAACTTCAAATACTAGCGTTGAGTTAGCAGGAATGCTTGGTGTGTCTTGGTCACCGTATGCTAGCTCTGGCGGGATAACGAATTTGAATTTAGAACCCACAGGCATTAGCTGAACACCCTCTGTCCAACCTGGGATTACACGGTTAAGTGGGAACGTTGCAGGTTCACCACGATCGTATGAGCTGTCGAACTGAGTACCGTCGATCAGAGTACCTTTGTAGTGTACTTGAACCGTATCAGTGTCTTTTGGCTTCTCACCTTCAGCTGGTGTCATTACTTGGTATAGAAGACCTGTATCTGTCTTCACTACGCCTTCTTGCTTCTCAAACTCAGCTCGGAAATCATCGCCAGCTTTTTTCGCTTCAGCTGCTTTCTCAGCCGCTTGTGCTTGCATCTTTTCTGCAACACGCTTGTCTAGAGATTCTAGTGCTGCACGTGTTTCTTCTTCATTCAATTCAGCATTGCCTTTGAAGACGTCTTCGATACCTTTTAGTACCAAATCTTTGTTAAGATTAATGCCGATTTCGCTTGGCTTGTCGATGCTTGTGCTTAGGTAGTTAGCAAATGAAACACCGATTGCGTATGCCGCTTTGTCGTCGTCGGTTTTAAAGTGAACCGCTTTACCGGTTTCTGCTTGAACTTGTTCTGCTTGAGGTGCGGTTTCTGTTTTAGTTTCTTCTTTCTGACAACCTACCGCTAGCATAACTGTTGCAGCAAGTAGCGACACTTTTAAAACTGATTTCATTAAATTCTCCCAATAATGGCTCTGCCATTGGTTGTTGTGCACAAATCTTCTATGAGACTAGTGAAGACAATCGTTATACCAATATACTAGCTATATGTCTTAAGACACAAACCGGATTATTAGATGTGATGCAAAGAATTTTTCATTTATTCCTATATTTAATTGTCATCACCACGTTAAATGGTTGCTTTTTCGCCGAGCGTGAAGTGCAGCGTTGGCCGATAGAACCTCAAGGTGCGACGAGCTTCGCACTTAGCAGAGATGGACGGTTTGCTCTGCTCTATTCTCAACAACGTCATTTGATGTTGTGGGACCTAGAGCAAAATGAACAACTAGCCAATCTGGGTGAACTCGATGCCGATGCCAATGTGGTTTCCCATATCCGCATATCTGACAATGGTCGCTACGCAATTACAGCAAGCCAAATGAACTTCGCAGTTTGGGACCTAGGCTGGACGCAATCCGAAGGCCTTTGGTCTATCTCTGATGCGCTCATTCGCGACGTTGATATCACCAGTAATGGTGAACAAGTTCTGCTTGGGTTATCCAACGGTAAAGCAATTTATGTCAACTTAGTCACCGGGCGTCGCATGGAGTTCCTTGCGCATCGTGAAAAAGTCAATTCCGTGGCCATTTCTCCTAATGGGCGCTTCGCCCTAACCGGAGGTAATGACTATAAAGCGTATCTGTGGGATACCGAAACCGGACAAGTACTACGAACCTTCGAACATGAACAACGAATTGTTCGCGTGGCCCTGCAAAGAGATGGAAAATTAGCAATGACATCTGATGGCGGAAACCAAGCGATTGTTTGGAATTTAAAAACTGGACAAGAAGTCACACAGTTGAGCAGTTGGTCACGCCAATTAATTTTCTCTACCGCACGATTTTCTGACGACGGGACTCAACTAGTCACAGGAAGCCCTTCTGGCCGTGTGTCGATATGGGATACTCAAACCGGAAAACGAATGAGTGGATTTGAAGTGGAGCCCAAAAAAGACACTCGCCCTCCCCGTGCGGTCGTGTATGATGCAGCCTTTGATTCAAAACAACGTGTAATTACTGCTACTTCAGCAGGTATTGCCCAAGCTTGGCAGTTAGAGAACGGATCATGACAGAAAAAATCATTCAGCAATTGGAAGCACGCATTAATGACTTAGAATGTCAGCTTGCGTTCCAAGAACAGACTATTGAAGATCTGAACGGAGCTTTATCGCAGCAACAACTGCAAATTACCAAGATGCTCGATCAGATGAAATATGTGGTAGGTAAAGTAAAAAATATGGACTCGTCGAATTTAGCCGATCCGTCAGAAGAAACCCCACCACCGCATTATTAAAATGCAGGCTCAAATAGCATAAAGCCCAGAACATGTTCTGGGCTTTGTTGTATTAATTACTTAAGAAGGTACTCAAGAGGAAGCTATTCGTCGGCGTAGATTTTAACGCTCAGCTCGCCTTGCGTATTAATGCCTGCTCGGTACATGCCAGAACTGTTCATCGCAAAGTGCATCTCACCTTTAGCATCAATGGCAATCAAACCGCCCTCTCCGCCCATCTGTTTGAGATCACCTTGGATAATGTGTTCACAAGCCGTATGAATATCTTCTTGTAAGTAACGCATACGTGCTGCAACGTCTTCCGCAACACGTTTACGAATAAAGAACTCGCCGACACCCGTAGTGGAAACTGCCACGACGCCATTTTCGGCCACCGTACCACAACCAATAAGAGCCGAATCTCCGACTCGGTTGTATTTCTTATTCGTCACGCCACCCGTACTGGTGGCAGCGGCTAAGTTGCCTTGTTGATCTAACGCTACCGCACCAACCGTACCGTGCTTACGGTCATCTGGGTAACGAGATTCCGACAAAGCAAACAGTCCTTTCTCACGCATAGACAGCAACTGCTCATAACGGCGATCAGTAAAGAAGTAATCTTGCTCGGTATACTCATGGCCTTGCTCAAAAGCAAACTTCTCTGCGCCCTCACCCACCAACAGCACATGATTGCTGTTTCGCATCACGTCACGAGCGAGCTCAATTGGGTTTCTGATATGACGAACCCCAGCGACCGCGCCTGCTGCAAGGTTTCGCCCATCCATCACAGAAGCGTCCATTTCAACCATTTCGTTGTTGGTCAGCACTGAGCCTTTACCCGCATTAAAGTTAGGAGAGTCTTCCAATACTTTCACTGCCGCTACGACGGCATCTAAGGCTTCACCGCCCGTGTCTAGAATTTGATGTCCCGCTTTTACCGCAGCTTCTAAATCCGCCAAGATGGATTGTTGCAGCTCATCGCTCATCTGTTCACGCAAGATGGTGCCCGCACCACCATGAATGGCAATCGAGAAAGGTTTCGTCATCGCTTTGTCCAACTGTTATTCCTTGTATGGTTGGCACTACACCTTAGATAAACAAAAAGCGCAAGTTGAAAACTCAACTTGCGCTTTTCAAAGCTTTGCTAGATAAGATTATCTAGTGAAGGAGCTTATGATTAGTGAGAACCACAGCTACCGCCGCCACAGCAGCCGCCTTCTTCTTCGTGATCGTGGTCATGATCGTGACCACCACAACAGCCACCACCTTGGTGGATGTGACCGTGTTCGATCTCTTCTGCTGTTGCTTCACGTGTAGACATAACTTCTACTTCGAAAGTTAGTGTTTGACCAGCTAACATATGGTTACCGTCAACAACCACTTCGTTGCCGTCAACTTCTGTTACTTCAACAGGGATTGGACCTTGGTCAGTGTCAGCTAGGAAGCGCATGCCCACTTCGATTTGCTCAACGCCTTGGAACACGTCCGCAGGAACGCGCTGTACTAGCGCATCGTTGTGCTCACCGTAAGCTTCTTCAGGAGCTACCGTTACTGAGAACTTGTCGCCAGCCACTTTACCTTCAAGTTCTTTTTCAAGACCTGTGATTAGGTTGTTGTGACCGTGAAGGTAATCTAGAGGTGCTTCTGCTGTTGATTGATCAACAACGACACCGTCTTCCATCATTACTTTGTATGCAAGGCTTGCAACAACGTTCTTTTCAATTTTCATACTAACTCCAGGGAGATTAATTGACTTAACCTGAATGGGGTTAAGTACTGAGATATCTGGGTGTATTATGGGGATCAATTATCGAAGTTCAATTACTCCGGCTTAAAAATTCCGATCATTTCCTGATCTGAGTGTTTATTTTTCTCTACAGATTGTGGTTTACGCTGCTCTGTAAACTCACACTCGACACACTCAACTAATTCGATGTTATTTTCAATCCACCAGCGCAGGGTATCTTGCTGGCTGCAATTTGGGCAGCTAGCGCCGGCAATAAAACGTTTCTTGATTTTCACGCTATTTCCTTAGCTTGAGTCTTGGCTCAAGTACTACTTCCAATGATTAGGTGACTGATGGTCGCTCTCCATTTCACGACCAAATATTTCTTCTAGCTCTTTGCGGGCCTCTTTCGCTCTTTGAGCTAATTTCTTATCTTCATTGTGTTGAGGCAATAAGTCCTTAAGCATAGCATTATCTAACTTGCGAAAATGTGCTTCTGCCCGCTTTGCTTGATAAGGATGCATACCCAGTTCTACGAGCGCTTGGCGACCGAGATCTAGCGCCCCTAAAAATGTTTCACGAGAGTAATTCTCTACACCATGACTCATTAACTGGTAAGCCTCGACACGGCTTCTTGCTCGGGCTAACAACTTAAGTTTCGGGAAGTGCACGCGACAAATGTCCACGATGGCCATCACCTCATCAGGTGAATCAGTACAAATAATCAATGCTTCCGCTTTATCAGCGCCAGCAGCCCTCAATAGGTCAATTTGTGTAGCATCGCCATAAAACACTTTGTAACCATACTTACGTAATAGGTGGATTTGGCTGGCATCACTTTCTAATACTGTCACTTTGATTTTATTGGCATACATTAAACGTCCGACGATCTGACCGAAACGTCCAAAGCCTGCAATGATAACGCGTGGTCGGCGATCCACGACTTTCGTGGTCATGCCCTCTTCTTCTTGATTCAGGGTATGAGCAAACCACTTCTTTTGTCCCATCAGCAAAAGAGGAGTCGTCACCATGGATAGACTGACCACCACCAACAGAAACGCCACTTGCTCTTTGGACAAAATGCCCTCTTGGCTCGCCGCGGTAAATATGACAAAGGCAAACTCACCGCCTTGGCTCAAAATTGCAGCCATACGGCTTCTCGCTTTGGCTCCGACACGGGCAGCTCTCGCCAATGCATACAAAACCAAACCCTTAACCACGACCAAAGCCACCACCGCACCGAGAATCTCTAAAGGATGTAATGCCAATAACCCCAAGTTTACCGCCATGCCCACCGCAATAAAGAATAACCCCAACAACAGACCTTTAAATGGCTCGATAGCGATTTCCAACTCATGGCGATACTCACTCTCTGCCAGCAAAACGCCTGCTAAAAAAGTCCCCAATGCCATCGAAAGGCCGAGCTTTTGCATCACGACCGAAATGCCAAGCACGACTAAAAGTGCAGCAACGGTAAAGAGCTCACGAACGCCGCTCATCACGACAAAACGAAATAGCGGACGTAGTAAAAAGTGACCTCCAATCAACAGTGCTACCACACTGCCTAAAATAGTGAAGACATCCAACCAACTTCCACCACTATGCCCGCCTGCTAGCAAGGGCAACATCGCCAGCATCGGGATCACTGCAATATCTTGAAAGAGCAGCACCGCAAAACCAGATTGCCCCGTTTCGGTACCATTAAGCCCTTGCTCTTCAATGACTTTAAGCGCAATCGCCGTCGAGGACAGCGCCAACCCCATCCCGATCACTAAACTCACTTGCATGCTTACGCCAAACATACTGACGACACTACCAATCACGGCGGTCGTGACCACAACCTGCGCACCGCCTAAACCTAAAATCGGCCCTCGCATCTGCCACAATTTTTTAGGGTTTAATTCCAGCCCTATCAAAAACAGTAACAACACAACCCCAAGCTCGGCAAAATGCAAAATGGCATCAACGTCGCTAATTAAGCCAAGCCCCCATGGGCCAATCAACACACCAGCGAGTAAATAACCTAAAACCGAGCCAAGCCCGAGGCGCTGAGCAATCGGCACCGCAATAACCGCAGCCGAAAGAAAGACCACACTGCTTTGAAGAAACTCACTGGTGATCGCCATACTGACCTCCTCGATCTGCCGCTTGCCCGTTTTCAAGTGGGTTACTCAGCCATCCACGGTATAACTCGGCATGTTCGTAGCGTTCAATATCCGAAACATTTCTTGACCAATACAACACCAGAGGTTCAATCCAGTGCATTTGGCATAGGGCTGCCGTCAGTTCAAACGGTTGCAAGATTTGCTCAAGTGGGTATTTGTTGTACCCCTTCGCGCTGAAGGCTTCTTCTTTACCACCTGTTGTAATGACACTGCGCCAGTATTTTCCTTCTAGCGCCGCACCTCCGCCAAACGCAAAGCCTTTACCTAACACTCGGTCTAGCCACTCTTTTAATAGGGCTGGACATGAATACATATAAAGTGGATGGTGAAATACGATCACATCGTGAGCGAGCAACAACTCATGTTCGTAATTCACATCAATAAAGAAATCAGGGTAAACACCGTAAAGATCGTGCACAGTGACGTGATCAAGCGACTGAGCTTTTTTTATCATCACTTGATTGGCAATCGAGTTATGTGGCTCTGGATGAGCATAAATGACCAGAACTTTTGGGAGAATAGACGGTGCAACAGCCAAATGGTCGTCCTTGTGGTTATTTTTATCCGTTATCAAATTGTTATACTTTTTTGTACAGCATAATGCAATTAAAGCGAATCAATCGACTTTTCCGGCCAATACCCCTACTATTCACCGCTAGATATATACCCAAGTGGCTTTAAAAACGATTGAAACCACTTCGCTATGTAACCAAGCAACGCGCACTGCGCAAAGTGAATGAAAACTTTATGATTACCTTCTCTGATATTCAGTTACTGCGTGGCGGTAAACCTCTTTTAGACCAAGCTTCTGCGACTATTCACCCTGGCGATAAAGTCGGTCTTGTGGGCAAAAACGGCTGCGGTAAATCAACGCTGTTTGCCCTACTGAAAGATGAACTGTCAATTGATGCTGGCTCATTTAGCCAACCTCAACACTGGGAGTTGGCCTGGGTCGCACAGGAAACGCCTGCGCTAGAGCGCACTGCACTGGAATACGTCATTGATGGTGATCGCGAGTACCGAGCACTCGAAAAGCAGTTGGCTAAAGCAGAAACACAAGACAACGGAACCCTAGTTGCCGAGATACACGGTAAAATTGAAACCATTGGTGGTTACAGCATTCGCGCTCGCGCGGCAGAACTGCTCGATGGTTTAGGGTTCAGCCAAGAGCAAATGAGTTGGAGTTTGACCCAATTCTCGGGTGGTTGGCGTATGCGTCTTAACTTGGCTCAAGCGCTATTGTGTCGTTCTGATCTACTGCTACTCGACGAACCAACCAACCACTTGGATTTGGATGCGGTAATGTGGTTAGAGCGTTGGCTACAAAACTACCCTGGCACGCTGATTCTGATCTCGCACGACCGAGACTTCCTTGATCCAATTGTTGGTCGCATCATTCACATCGAGAATCAGCAGCTGAACGAATACACGGGTAACTACTCGTCATTCGAAAACCAACGTGCGCAAAAAATGGTGTTACAACAAGCGATGTTTGAAAAGCAACAGAAGCAGATGTCGCACATGCAAAGCTACATCGACCGCTTCCGTTACAAAGCATCAAAAGCACGCCAAGCCCAAAGCCGTATCAAAGCTTTGGAGCGCATGGAAAAAGTACTGCCAGCTCAATTCGATAACCCATTTAGCTTTCAATTCCGTGAGCCAGCTGCGCTGCCAAACCCAATCATGATGATGGATGAAGTATCTGCAGGTTACGGTGACAACCTCATCTTAGAGAAGATCCGCTTGAACTTGGTTCCTGGCAGTCGTATTGGTCTACTCGGCCGTAATGGTGCGGGTAAATCGACATTAATCAAGCTGCTCTCTGGTGAACTTAACGCGCAAGGTGGTGACCTAACTTACTCACAAGGCGTGAAAATTGGTTACTTCGCTCAGCACCAGTTAGAAACGCTTCACCCTGAAGAAACACCGCTGCAACACATGATGCAAATCGCACCCGATCAAACCGAACAGCAGCTACGTGATTACCTAGGTAGCTTTGGCTTCCAAGGTGACAAAGCACTAGAAAAAGTTGCGCCGTTTTCTGGTGGCGAAAAAGCCCGTTTGGTATTGGCTTTAATTGTGTGGCAAAAGCCAAACCTGTTGCTACTTGATGAACCAACCAACCACTTGGATTTGGACATGCGTCAGGCATTGACGATGGCACTGCAAACGTTCGAAGGTGCAATGGTGATTGTTTCGCACGACCGCTATTTACTGCGCGCTACGACCGATGACTTGTATTTAGTGCATGATCGACAAGTTGCTCCGTTCGACGGTGACTTAAATGACTATTACAAATGGTTAACCGAACAACAAAGAGCGGAACGCAAAGAAGCGCAGGCCGCGCAGCCAAGCAAAGATACGGCCAACAGCGCAGCTGCGAAGAAAGAGCAAAAACGTCGCGATGCAGAGTTTCGAAAACAGACAGCGCCAATTCGCAAAACGCTGACACAACTAGAAAATAAAATGGATAAGTTAGGTGCTGCACTGGCCGAAGCTGAAGAACAATTGGCGGACAACTCACTGTATGCGGCCGAAAATAAAGCTAAACTTAACCAAGTGCTGGCACTTCAAGCTTCTAGTAAGGCTGAGCTCGAAGAAATTGAAATGGAATGGATGTCTGCTCAAGAAACGTTGGAGCAGATGGAGCTAGAGTTTAATCAATGAGTAATCAACACGCTGAATACACACTCACCCTAGAACACCTTTGGCAGTTTAGTCTGCAGTTTTATGGTGTGCGAGAAGTGAAAGAGGCGTGCTTATCATTGCAAAACAACTACCACGGTAACGTGAACCTACTCCTGCTGCTCAGATGGCTCGATGAGCAGCAACTCATTTTCCAAGAAAAAGACTGGCCCTTGGTGCAAGACTGTCTAGGTAGAAGCGAAACTTTACTTCACTCCTTTCGCGACCTTCGTCGCCACCTTAAGTCTCAAGTCAATGACGCTTTGTATCGTGAGACCTTGCAGTTTGAGCTGCAACTAGAAAAGCAGCAACAAGCGGATTTGGTGGACTGCATTAACTCACTTACACTACTCAAAAATGATGGTGACCCACTGACGTTGAGATACTGTCGTCAACTCGGTGGGGAGCATTTGCAGCAAGCCTTTGCTATTCCGGTGCCAAACATTCAACCACCAAAACGCCCATAAATCTGTAGAATACCTATAATCTTTATAAAGGATTATATTAATAAGTTCTTCAACGGACACCGAAGGACCGCATAAGAGCAGTTAGGTATGACACAATTTTTCGCAGCCGCCGGGATCAAAAACCCGCATCTCCAAACACTTTTGCCGCGTTTTATTCGCAAAAAAGCGTTATTTACGCCGATTTGGCAAACCCTCGATACATCCGATGGCGACTTTCTCGATCTCGCGTGGAGCGAGAACCCAACCCAAGAGCCTGCACAAAAAAAGCCGATTTTTGTTTTATTTCATGGATTAGAGGGGTGCTTCTATAGCCCTTATGCCAATGGGTTAATGAATGCATTTGCTCAATCTGGATGGCTGTCGGTGATGATGCATTTTCGTGGCTGCAGCGGTAAACCAAACAAAAAAGCACGAGCTTACCACTCGGGTGAAGTGACGGATGCTCGTTACTTCCTAGAGCACCTTGAACAACGTTTTCCTGATAATCCCAAAGTTGCAGTTGGTATTTCTCTTGGCGGTAACATGTTGGCGAATTATTTAGCCCAATATAAAGACCACCCTATTTTGAATGCAGCGACTATTATCTCAGCGCCTTTAGACCTAGCGGCGTGTGCAAACCGTATAGAACAAGGCTTTTCAAAAGTGTATCGCCGTTATCTGCTTTCTTCACTGAAACGTAACGCGTTACAAAAGCATCATCTACTGCATGGCGAGCTTGCGCTGTCCTACAACTCAATAAAACGTGTCACACGATTGTATGAATTCGATGATTTGATTACCGCACCATTGCATGGCTTCAAAGACGCACAAGATTATTACGACCAATGCTCTGGCTTAAGTAAACTACAGCAAATCACGCTACCCACACTGATCATCCATGCCAAAGACGATCCGTTCATGACCGACGATGTGATCCCGAAGTTTGTTCTGCCAGATAACATTGATTACCGTCTCTTTGAACACGGTGGCCATGTTGGCTTCCTGACAGGAACGGCGTTAAAACCTAAGTTTTGGTTGGAGGAAGCGCTGCCCGCGTATTACGAAAGTATCGCCGCAGATTACCTTTCTGCTGTATCCAAGCAACGAACGCAGTAAACTAGCCGCTCATCATAAAAGTTAGAGGTATTTATGATCATTCCATGGCAAGACATTGCGCCGGAAACATTGGAAAACTTAATTCGTGAATTCGTCTTACGCGAAGGAACGGATTACGGAACCGTCGAGGTTTCTTTGCAAGACAAAATTGATCAAGTCAAAGCTCAATTGGAAAAAGGTGAAGCGGTTATCGTGTTCTCTGAGCTACACGAAACCGTCGATATTCAACATAAAACAAAATTTTAGACCCTTCACATTTTACCGTATCCCACTCGATGACAAGGTATTGTTACGTGCTATAGTGGGATATCGACCGTGCAGTAGTAACTCTACTGCACATTACAGGTAAGTAATTTTCGACAAGGTTTGTCATGTCAGCTAAACACCCAATTATTGCGGTTACTGGTTCGTCCGGTGCCGGCACGACCACTACATCTGAAGCCTTCCGTAAAATGTTCAATATGATGAACGTTAAACCCGCATGGGTTGAAGGCGATAGCTTCCATCGCTTTACTCGCCCAGAGATGGACATCGAAATCCGCAAAGCCCGCGAGCAAGGTCGACACATTAGCTACTTTGGCCCACAAGCTAATGACTTCCCGGGATTAGAAGAGTTTTTCCGTAAGTTCGGGCATGACGGCACTGGCAGCGTGCGCCGTTATCTGCACACGTTTGACGAAGCGGTTCCCTACAATCAAATGCCAGGCACGTTTACACCGTGGCAAGACTTACCCGAAAACAGCGACGTGCTGTTTTATGAAGGGTTACATGGTGGCGTGGTCGATGGCGATGTTAATGTTGCTCAACATGTGGATTTCTTAATTGGCATGGTGCCGATTGTGAACTTAGAGTGGATCCAAAAATTCGTACGTGACACTCGCGATCGCGGCCATTCGCGTGAAGCGGTAATGGACTCAATCGTGCGATCCATGGACGATTACCTCAACTATATCACTCCGCAGTTTTCTCGTACTCACATCAACTTCCAGCGCGTACCGACCGTTGATACTTCCAACCCACTTAATGCAAAAGGCATCCCTAGTTTGGATGAGAGTTTTGTGGTGATTCGCCTACGCGGTATCAAGAATGTCGACTTCCCATATCTGCTGGCCATGATTGATGGCTCATTCATGTCACGCCACAACACGATTGTCGTACCCGGCGGTAAGATGAGCTTTGCAATGGAGCTCATAGTTCGGCCTATCCTACAACAGCTCATCGAAACAGGGAAAATTGGCTAAAAACCTGCCTGCGAAGATGTTTACTTTTCATACCGTGATCATGTGCACAGTTTTGCTTACAAAATCTCAATCATGGCACGATTAAAATCAAGAAATCGTTTTCGAAAAAGGATACTATTTCTTACCGAAACACAAGAGAGCTTGCAGCATATAAAAAGTGCTCTTATTCTAGTAGGCCTAATTCAGGCTTAGCTAAAATATGGATAGCGCAAGCGTACCCTGCAGAGGAAGTGAGATATTATGGTTCTAGGTAAACCTCAAACCGACCCAACATTAGAGTGGTTTCTTTCACACTGTCATATTCATAAGTACCCTTCAAAGAGCACGCTAATTCACGCGGGCGAAAAGGCAGAAACTTTGTACTACATCGTTAAAGGTTCTGTTGCGGTTCTTATCAAAGACGAAGAAGGTAAGGAGATGATCCTTTCTTACCTAAACCAAGGAGACTTTATTGGTGAACTTGGTCTATTCGAGGAAGACCAAGAGCGCACAGCTTGGGTTCGTGCTAAATCTCCTTGTGAAGTTGCTGAAATTTCTTTCAAGAAGTTCCGTCAGCTTATCCAAGTAAACCCAGACATCCTAATGCGTCTTTCTGCGCAGATGGCTCGTCGTCTTCAAGTAACTAGCCAAAAAGTGGGTGACCTGGCGTTCCTAGACGTAACTGGTCGTATCGCTCAGACGCTTCTGAACCTTGCAAAACAACCAGACGCAATGACTCACCCAGACGGCATGCAAATCAAGATCACTCGTCAAGAAATCGGTCAAATTGTTGGCTGTTCTCGTGAGACAGTAGGTCGTATCTTGAAGATGCTAGAAGAGCAGAACCTAATCTCTGCTCACGGTAAAACCATCGTGGTTTACGGTACTCGTTAATCTCGAACTAGAGTGACACGAACAAAATTATAAAAGCCACCAATGGCAACATTGGTGGCTTTTTATTTACTCATGACCAAATGAGATAGGGTGCAGCGAACACTAATGAGTAAGCTTAACAGGTTAACCCTAAAACTTAGCCATTCGTACTTTCAAAGATTTTGTCAGCTGAAGCGGCCACGAAACCTGGGTACAAATCACCATTTTCCATCGGATAGCGCTTAGCAAATTCATAAAACCCGCCAGGGATAATTTCAGTGCCTTCGCTAAAACGAACCGCTACTTTATCTGCCATGGTCGATGACTGCTCTAGCAACACCTCAGGAGTGCCCTTCACTTCACCACCATTTTCATTAATGGTAAACCCAGCGGTACGCAGATGATCGTTTACCTGCTTCACTTCTTCATATTCATTGAGCTGGTTAACGCTCACCGTGAAGTGGTTTGCTCCGTAACCATGCGCCGCAAGCCAAGATGCGTACTCACTTTCTTTAGCCAACGTTTGGTAATCAGCAAAGCTTAAATCCCACAAGCGTCCACCATGTAAGAATGCGCTATCTTTCAGCTTGTCAGCATCGATTTGTGCCACCAAATTTTTCACAATCTCTTGTAGCTCAGGCGAGCACTCTTCAACTTTTAGCTCACTAATAAATACTTTAGGTTGCTTCGGATCTGGGTGCTCATAGTGCTTAGCAACCAGCTTTTTGCTTTCGAAAATGTAATCACCACACGCCTTGTAACCAATAGCTACAAATGGCTTAGCTAGAGTTTCAATACCAAGAGGCGCGATATTGAAGGTACGTAAAGCTATATGATCATTAATCAGAGGCTCATCTTCTTGAAGCAGCTGATGCACTTTAGCAGCCGAAGGGCAAAGACGTTGAATGTAATCTTGCCATAGCGATTCAAATAACACATCGGGCGTCATAACGACTCCTTGTTACGAGATGTAGAGTTTAAAGGTAAGCGGAAGTTGGCTGCTCGTTCACAACAAAAGTTGTCCAGAATAATGAACGAGCAACCATCAACCTGTGACGGTAAATGCCAGTCAGTCAACACGCTTTTCCGAGTCTTTGCTCACTTTTCGTGTTCTGCCAACGATCACTACAACCCATACCTAAATGATGCGCCGGCAAGGTGAGCCGCAATGCATAGTTGCGACTCTATTATTAAAACTTATAGTGCTACACCTGGACTCAATGTTGCAGGCAAGACAGTTTCTTGACCTTCCATTGATGCCATTGGGTACGCACAGTAATCTGCTGCGTAGTAAGCGCTTGGGCGCAAGTTACCCGACGCCCCCGGACCACCAAATGGCGCATCACCGCTTGCCCCAGTAAGCTGGCGGTTACGGTTCACGATTCCTGCACGAATGTGGTCAACGAAGTATTCCCATTCTTGGTCGTCGGTTGAAACCAAACCAGCAGATAAGCCAAAGCGCGTATCGTTTGCTAGCGCCACGGCTTTGTCTAATCCTTCGTAGCGCACCACTTGCAGAAGTGGGCCGAAGTACTCTTCATCTGGTAACTCAGCAATGTTCGTTACATCAATGATGCCTGGAGAAACAAACGCCGCCTCTCCTGCTTTCGCTTCAATCAAGCTTTCACCGCCAAGAGACTGTAGATTAGCTTGTGCATCAAGAATAAACTTGGCTGCCGCGACCGAAATTTGCGGTCCCATAAATGGCGCAGGTTCTGCAAATGGTTGGTCTACGCGAATATTGCGTGTCGCTTCAATGAGTGTGGTGATAAGCGCATCGCCTTTTTCACCCAATGGCACATACAAACGACGAGCACACGTACAACGCTGCCCAGCACTGATAAACGCTGACTGGATGATGGTGTAAACCGTGGCATCCAAATCACCATATTTATCAGAGATCACCATCGGGTTATTACCACCCATTTCTAGTGCGAGCATCTTGCCCGGTTGACCCGCAAATTGACGGTGTAATACATGCCCCGTATTCGCGCTACCCGTAAACAGTACGCCATCAATGCCTTTAGCGTCAGCGAGGGCGATACCAGTTTCTTTCGCGCCTTGGACAAGGTTAATCACGCCTTTCGGCAGACCGGCTTCTTCCCATAGCTTCATTGCCAATTCACCCGTCCATGGCGTTTGCTCAGACGGTTTGAAGACTACCGTGTTACCAGCCAATAGCGCAGGCACAATGTGACCATTTGGTAGGTGGCCTGGGAAGTTGTAAGGACCAAACACCGCCATCACGCCCAATGGGCGGTGGCGCAATACGATTTGGTTGCCTGCTGCTTCACGGCTCGCCTCACCAGTGCGGTCATGATAAGCGCGAATAGAAATCGCAATTTTACCTGCCATCGCTGCCGCTTCGGTACGTGTTTCCCAGATTGGCTTGCCGGTTTCTTTGGCAATCACTTCAGCGATTTTTTCGCTGTTCTCTTTTACTTTCTCAGCAAAAGCCAACACGATCGCCTCACGCTTTGCAAATGGACGCTTTTTCCAGTCAATAAACGCTTCACGCGCTGCAGATACCGCCTGGTTCACCTGCTCTGCCGTTGCACCTTTGCCTTGCCAGATTACTTCTTGGTTGTACGGCGACAGAGACGTAAATGCTTCACCCTGACCTTGTACCCACTCACCTGCAATCCAATGTGTCATTGTTTCTATCCTTAAATTCTGTCGTCTGTTACTGCGGAAGAAGGCGAACGAAATCCCCTTCTTCAACCGAAAGTGCATCCGCAACGTCTGGTGCAATCATCACGCTTTGTGTTTCTGCGTCATACGCCGCTTTAGTGACTGTCGCACGGAAGTTCTCGAAAGATGAATTACACATCAAGAAGTCTTGTGTGCTGGAATGTTCAGAGATTTTGACTTGCGCACGGAATGAATGACGTACCGACTCAATATTACGCAGATCACACTCAACCGTTGGGCCACCGTCGAAGATGTCGACGTAGCCTCGGTTGGTAAAACCTTCACGCTCAAGCAGCTTCAGCGCTGGACGCGTGTTGTCATGTACTTGACCAATCACGGCTTGCGCTTCTGGGCTGAGCAGATTGATGTAAATAGGCAGTTTCGGCATCAAGTCGGCGATAAAGCCTTTCTTGCCGATACCTGTCAGGTAATCTGCAAGAGTGAAATCGATAGAGAAGAAATGCTCTTGAAGCCATTGCCAGAATGGTGAATTACCCTCGTCGTCTGAAACGCCACGCATCTCCGCAAAGATCGTTTCAGAGAAGCGCTCTGGGTGCTCTGCCATCATTAGGAAACGACACTTCGACATTAGACGACCATTCAGACCTTGGCGGAATTTCTCACGCAAGAACAAGGTACAAATTTCGCTGTTACCCGTGTAGTTATTACCAAAAGTAAGCAGTTTAACGACGTTGTTAACGCCAAGCTTTGGCGACGAGTGCACAACTTTACTAATGTGATATGAGTAAAATGGGACATCCCAGCCGATAGATGCTTCGATTCCGGTGGTACCCGCAACCTCACCCGTTTCAGAGTCAAAGCCAACCATCAGGTAGCCTTCATCGCCTGGTTCTGCCACATCTGGCTTACCAAAGCTGTACTCTGAATGTTTGATTCGATTGGTTAACAGTTCTTCGTTAACCGGTAGAGATGTAAATCCGTGACCAGACTCCACCGCACAAGTGTGCAGTGCGTCGTAATCCGACATCGCGATAGGGCGAACTACTAGCATCAATACTCCCTCCAGATGCAAGAAGATCCTAACTATATTGTAGGAACAATTCCCCCATCAGAGATCCTTGACGGGGGTGTCTGCGTTGACGTTTAAACTGATATCGCGCTTAAACTAAAGTCGCGATCGCTTTATCCAGTTTCGCCAAGCCTTCTTCAATTTCTTGTTGTGTGATAACGAGTGATGGTGTGAAACGTACGACATTGGCACCCGCAACCAATACCATGAGACCTTGTTTACCTGCAGCAACCAGCACGTCACGCGCACGGCCTTGCCATTCTTCATTTAGTGCAGCGCCAAGTAATAGGCCTTGACCGCGCACTTCTGAGAAGATGTTGTACTTCGCGTTGATCTTCTCTAGACCTTCACGGAACATTGCTTCGCGTTCTAGTACACCAGCCAAAACCTCTGGCTTAGTGACTTCATTTACAACCGCTTCTGCAACCGCACACGCTAGTGGGTTACCGCCATATGTAGAACCGTGAGTGCCCACTTTCATGTGCTCTGCCAATTTTGCTGTCGTTAGCATTGCACCGATTGGGAAACCGCCACCAAGTGATTTCGCAGTACTTAGAATATCTGGCGTGATACCTAAACCTTGGTAAGCGTAGAAGTTACCTGTTCGGCCATTACCAGTTTGCACTTCATCGAAGATCAGTAAGGCGTTGTGTTTGTCACACAGCTCGCGAACCGCTTGAGCGAACTCAGGCGTTGGTGGCACGATGCCGCCTTCACCTTGTAATGGCTCCATCATGACCGCACAAGTACGATCAGACATGTGTGCTTGTAAAGCTTCGATATCGTTGTAAGGAAGGTGTGTCACGTCGCCTGGCTTAGGACCGAAGCCGTCAGAGTATGCCGCTTGGCCACCAACCGTTACGGTAAAGAATGTACGACCGTGGAAACCTTGTTTGAATGCAATGATTTCAGATTTCTCAGTACCATGAACGTCTGCTGCATAACGACGTGCCAGCTTCAAAGCGGCTTCGTTTGCTTCTGCGCCAGAGTTAGCAAAGAACACACGCTCAGCAAAACTCACTTCTGTTAGCTTTTTCGCCAGACGAAGGGCTGGTTCGTTCGTCATAACGTTACTTAAGTGCCAAAGCTTGTTAGCTTGCTCTGTTAGTGCGTTTACCATTACTGGATGACAATGGCCAAGACAGCTCACTGCAATACCACCAGCAAAGTCGATGTATTCATTACCTTCCTGATCCCAAACACGTGAACCTTTACCTTTAACAGGGATCATTTCCATCGGGTTATAGCAAGGTACCATTACCTCATCGAATAAACCGCGCTCTACTTTAATTTCCGTTGTCATTGCACATTCCTTCTTGATACCGCATGCGTAGCAGATAAGCGAATTTAACCGGCTCTCTTTGCCAGCAAATAATGTTTTGCATTTAAGCTATTGCGGCATTGTATTTACATTTAATTAACCATTTCAATAGTGATTTATTCTTTTCGTTCTCGAAAGCAACTTCCATTAATCACTGCTTATGACTATTTATGCATCAAGAAAGTAAAATAGAGAAGTGATTTTTTATAAATGTTATGTAATACAGGGGATAGAAGGTTTAAAAAGACATGAATAGACAAAGAGACTCGAGAGAATCGCATAGTTTTGCAATCTGCTCACCTCAGCAAAAAGATGAATGATTTGTTAAGAAAAGTGATCGCGATCAGATCGCTTTGCGTGCTAAAAAGTTCGCAAGCAACTCGTGACCTTGCTCAGTTTTGATTGATTCTGGGTGGAACTGCACCGCATCAATTGGCAAGGCTTTATGTTGGTAACCCATTATTTCATCCATGCTTCCGTCCGGCAGTTCTGTCCATGCAGTCAGTTCAAACACGTCGGGTAAAGTACCGTTTTTCACCACAAGAGAGTGATAACGGGTTACCGTGAGTGGGTTATTCAGATTTTTAAACACACTACGACCGTTATGACGAATCGGTGAGGTCTTACCGTGCATCACTTGTCGTGCACGTACCACTTCACCCCCAAACACTTGCGCTATCGCTTGATGGCCAAGGCAAACACCCAATATTGGAAGCTTACCAGCGAAGTGTTCTATCGCTTTCAGTGAAATACCTGCTTCGTTCGGCGTACATGGCCCTGGCGAGATCACCAAATGAGTTGGGTTGAGCGCCTCAATGCCTTGGATATCGATTTCATCGTTACGCACCACCTTTACGTCTGCACCAAGCTCGCAGAAGTATTGGTAAAGGTTGTAGGTAAAAGAGTCGTAGTTATCGATGATCAACAACATAAAGGGTCGGTTGCTCCAATCCGTTTTGGCAATGCTTACGTAGTGAATCGCCACGTTCGTGACAATCAAGGGCGGTATTTTGCTATACCAAGCAAGAAAGGCAAGTTTTTGCTGAATAAAAAGGCCAGCATAGGCTGGCCTTTGGTCTTTACAGTTATTTAGGAACTGTTTGTCAGGAAGTAAATTCGCTTAGCGGCGACGACGGAATAAGCCGAGACCTAGCAGCGCAAATAGAGCACCAAAACCAAACGAACCACCATCTGAATCCTTCGACCCTTCTGTTCCAGCTTCAGTTTGCGTCATTGAAACATCACGAACAGAGCTAAACTTCACGATATTACCTGTCGAGTCAGTCACTTTCTCTTCTAACTGATAATTACCTTGCTCTGGCGTTTGTTCAAACTCAATATTCACGCTACGCGCATCAATATCAGCTTGAACTAAGGTTTGGCTAGCCGAGTAAGCTTTCGTATCGCTGCTTGCCGCAGCCGCTTGTGTGGATGGCGTTAAGTTCACCGTAACAATATCGCCCACAACCGCCGTTGGTGGTAAACGGACATCGACGGCTAAGTTGTCACCTGCTTTAGGTAAATCGATGTCATCATCTGGTAAATCAATCGCGATGATCACTGGATCGTGGTCAGAGGCAGAGAACGCATCTTTGTACTTCGGCATATCACCTGTGTACTTGCTGCTGTATTCGAACAAGTTACTCTCTAGTGAGTTGATGTGCCAATCTTCAATTGCTACCACTTTTTGCGCTAGGCTGCTGCTTGCCAATGCGTGGTCCAAATTACCCAGCTCGCCCGAATAGGTGTAAGAAAACGTATCAGTGCCGTGCAGCAACGTGTTTAAATTGTGCAGACCGTAACCTTTTTCAATTTTGGTCTTCTCTACTTGAAGTTCACCATCACCAATGGTTGTGTAAGCAGCAGTATAAATGTCACGGCCGTATTTCTCTTTCGAGTAATCAGTCAGTGTCAGAAGTGGGTCTTCCATGCCATAAGCATTGAGGTCGCCCATGAGCAATACATCGCCTTTCACCTCTTTCAACGCTTCACCCACTGCGTGCGCAGCAGAAACGCGGAAGTTGTTACAGTTGCCTTGCAGATCCGCTGGCTCAGAATCTTCTACACCAGCAATCCACTCTTCAATACACTCAGAGCCTTTCGACTTAAAGTGGTTTACGACAATAGACAAATCTTCACCCGTCTCTTTCACCGTAAAGGTCTGAAGTAGACTGTGGCGTTGGTACTTATCGTAAGCAGGGTTACTTTCTGTGCCCTCTTTACGAGTAATTGTGTTTTCTGCAATGTGCTGCTCTGGCGTGATGATCACTTTTGCAGCGTCTTTTGGCGTTACAGCGTTAGCACGATATAAAATCGCCACCATGATCGCATCACTGCCAAAGTATTCGTCTTGGTATTTGTCTTGCTCTTCGATTTCGACATACGTGTAATGATCTTCAGCGTCATCAATCTCAGCATTTAGGGCATCAACTAAGTTTTGGATAGCACTGCCATCACCAAAGCCGTTGTTTTCCACTTCCATCAAACCAATAACGTCTGCGTCCATCTTGTTCATCGCCGCAACGATTTTCGCTTGCTGGATCAGGAATTCGTCTAGATTAGTCGCACCACGGTTTTGTCCGGTTGGGTTTTCATGACCACTGTCAGCCACGGAGTTGAAGTAGTTCAGTACGTTGAAGCTTGCAATACGCAAATCTGAGTCCGCAATCGCTGGGGCATCTTTACGAGCCACATCGAAACCCTCACCTGAAGTCACAAAGTTGGTGTTATCGACTTCATTGGTCGCAATCAGGCGGTATTCGTTGTAGCTGTAAGCCACCACGCCTTGCAGACCTTCTACTCGCGAACCAAGGCGAATGTGCTGCTCTGAAGAGCCATCTTGGTCTGCATCTTTAGCAAAATCTGGGTAGTATGGGATTTGTCCGTTTGGTGCTTTGCCATCTGATTCTAGGTATACGCGGTTCGCTGCGTTGTCTTTTGCTAGCTTAACGGCTGCATCGCTCTCTGCCGCGTGTAATTGAGTCGGCTTTAACAATGGCGCTTCATGAGAGAGCATCATATTGTTACGACGTGAATCGTAGTCGTAAGAGAAGTTTCGAGTTACAAACAAGTCACTTGCCGAGGTCAACTCAACTTGCATCCCTTCATGACGCTCAAGCGCATCACGTAGTGTCTCACCTTCTTTGATAACAAGATCGGTAACTCGAGGGGTTTCAGAGGTGCCTGTTTTCACATAGCTGTTAGCATCAGAAGCAAGCTGAGTATTGCTGTAATACTCTTGAACTTTACCTTTCACACAAACAACGTCACCAGCTTTCAGCGCCGTGTCTGCCGCGTCAGTATGAATGAACAAGCCTTCTGAGGTCTTGTCGTTGTTGTCGCTTTCTAATGCTTGTAGGTAGAAACCTTTGGTGAGGCCAGTAGTAACAGCAGTCACGACACCCGTTACGAAATGATCTTCGTCAGTAATGTATGGGTAACCATCAATGAATGGAGACGTATCGCCTTCACCTTGAATATCTTGGATGGTAGTGAAGTTAGGTTGCTGACCGTCGACTTCACAAGCGAATGGTGCTGGTGGCTCAGTCGCATTTAGCTCACCAAGGCCGTCAATGTTGTCTTTCTCAAATGCCGTCCACTGAGATGCATCATAAGTAGCAGAAGGGGTTAGTGCATCACTGTTACGAACTAATGTGGTGTCTTTACCAAAATCTACGTCACCCATCACACCGATGATGTCGTGCACTTCACCATCTTTAAGCAGTGCGATCGGGTCGTCACCGTTAAAGTTCGCAACGCTTTTATCTGTGATATCCGAGACAGCTTTGATGGTATCGCTCGCGTCACCATGCGCCAGTACATACACTTGGTTAGCTTGTAGCGTCACTTGGCTAAGGTCGAATGTGCTACCCCAAGTACCACCACCGTTTGATGATTTCGCCAACTCGTAGCCAGTGAGTGTCACCGCAGTATCACCCGTATTAGCGATCTCTACCGCTTTATTATAAGCGCCGCCTTCTACGTATTGGGAAATAATAATCTCTGCGTTCGCGTTTGCACTAAGTGCACTGGCGATGGTTAATGCGAGTATTGAGGGTTTGATTAACGTGTCCATTGTCATACCTGATATTTATGTAAATGCAAACTTAGCTCTGGTTAGAGCCTGCCATTTGCGTCTACTATCAGGTTTATTTATGAAATAAATAAGAATGAGTAATTAAAGCCGTGAAATGAATCACATGTGAATATAAGAAAATATGCCAGAGCATCCCATTCAAACATTTTTTGTAATAAATACAGAGCGCTATTGATAAACAAGTCAGAATTTAGATTGATTACTCAGTTTACTTTTTCACTTCATGTTAAGGAGTAGAAAATACATCACTTGTTGAGTTGCTTATTAACCCAACCGTTCCTGTTACAAATAAAAAATATAATTAGTCACTAATTTAGAATGCTTTAATTTTCACTTGTATCACTGTTCAAGCCCAAGAATCTATTACTCGCTTCGTTCTCTCTTATACAGGCCCCTCATACTTCAAAGTTTTCATGATTTATTCAATAACTTTTCATTACTCACTAGCCAAAAACATACACAAAAGATATAACACCTGCGCGAGACAATAAGATCTCATTAGCTGTAAACCCAGGAACGACAAATGAAAACAATTCAACGCAGTGTGCTAGCTCTCTCCCTACTTGGCTTGATAGCGGGGTGTCAGTTGACCGCCAGTGAGCCACTTCAACCTACGGCGAATCAAGACATCATCGAATCAGCCAAAAATGAACTGGATGGTATTGAAGAGCTAGAAGTCAGTGACGAGGGTGTTATTACCTTTACTCAGCGTCTAAGAACGCCAGGAACCTACTGGATTCCAGCGAGAATTAAAGAACTCAGCTACGATATATCATGCGTACAGCTTAGTTACTTCATTGATAGAGGCATGGTTGTGAAGTCTGCCTTTCTAGGAGCTCGAGGACGTGTTGAATATTACGACATGGAACGCTGTATGAAAGACACACCATTTCAGTAATACAGGCATAAAAAAAGCTCCACCAAAGTGGAGCTTTTCGTATTCGTTCTTAGCAACTATGGGCGAGCTACAAAACCTACTGCTTCGTATGCTTTCTTAAGCGTTTCAGCCGCTCGTGCCGAGGCTTTCTCAGCGCCTTGCTGCATTACCTCGTCCATGTAAGCACGATCAGCGCGAATACGGTGATATTCTGCTTGAATTGGCTCAAGCATTGCTACAACTGCCTCACCAACATCTTTCTTAAATGGGCCATACATTTCTACGCCTTGGTACTTCGCTTCAATCTCTTCGAAGCTCATGCCTGTCGCCGCAGAGTACAGACCCATTAGGTTAGCAATGCCCGCCTTGTTCTCGATATCATGACGGATACTTGGTGGCGTTTCGGTATCGGTTTGCGCTTTGTTGATCTTCTTAAGGATCGACTTAGGCTCTTCCAGCAGCGTGATAACGTTCTTACGGTTGTCATCAGATTTAGACATCTTCTTCGTTGCGTCTTGAAGGCTCATTACACGCGCATTTACTGTCGGAATGTAAGGCTCTGGAACTTGGAAGATTGGCTGCTCTGGCGAGTAAATATTGTTGAAACGCGTTGCGATATCGCGCGCTAATTCTAGATGTTGCTTCTGGTCACTGCCTACAGGTACTTGGTGCGCACCGTAAAGCAAAATGTCAGCAGCCATCAACACCGGGTAGTCAAATAGACCGACGTTTACGTCATTCGCGTAACGTGCCGATTTGTCTTTAAACTGAGTCATACGGCTCAGCTCACCCATTTGAGTGTAGCAGTTAAGAAGCCAACCTAATTGAGCATGCTCTGGTACATGTGACTGAACAAATAGCGTGCTCTTCTTCGGGTCAACACCAACTGCCAGACAAATTGCCAGTGCGTCTAGAGTTGCTTCATGCAGCGCTTTAGGGTCCTGACGAACCGTAATCGCGTGAAGGTCTACCACACAATATTGGCAATCATAATCGTCTTGCATCTGCTGCCATTGACGTAGAGCACCCAAGTAGTTACCGATACTTAGTTCACCTGAAGGTTGAACACCACTCAATACAATGGGTTTGCTCATTAGAATGATTCCTTTGACTTCTTAATCTAATTAAATGAAAAAAACCGTGCAGTAATAGGTGCACGGTTTACTCAGTGTACTCATTAACGAGTATTTTGGAAGCTCTTTTGTAGCCGTTATGCAGAAACCGCTACAACGTCCAATAATTCTGCCAAACTGTCAGCGACGAAATCTGGATTTGATGCTGAAATAGGTTCACCGTGGTTGTAACCATATGTCAGACCAAATGAGGCACAGCCTGCATTCTTTGCTGCGAGAATGTCGTTTTTCGAGTCGCCAACCATCAGCATTTCACTTGGTTGGATTTGGTGCTTTTCCATTAGCCAGTTCAATGCTACTGGGTTTGGTTTTTTCTCTGGGAATGCATCACCGCCAAGGACATCAACGAAGTATTTTGCGATGTCGTGCTTTTCCAAAACGTCAGGCACAAACTTTGAAGGTTTGTTAGTCACCAACGCCATAACAAAGCCCGCTTTGTGCAGCTCTGCTAGTGTCTCTTTTACCGTTGGGTAAAGATGACTTAGCTTGTGACCGCTTTGCTCGTAGTAATCATCAAACAATACACGCGCTTTAGCACGAAGCTCTTCACTCAGCTCTGGGTTGATGGTCAGGCTTTGGCTTAATGAGCGACCAATAAGCACGTCTGCGCCGTTACCCACGTAATCACGAACTTGTTCTTCTGAAACCGATGGAAAGCCAAGCGCCTGTACTGCTTGGTCTGCCGCGACAGCTAGATCTGGCACGCTATCAAGCAAAGTGCCATCTAGATCGAAGGCGATGAATTTAATGTCTTGTTGAGTCATAACTTCCCTGAGGATTTTTATTTATAAATCGGTGAAAACGACAAAGGATGGCACCCCATCCTTTGTTTTTATCATTATGTCTGATTCGACAGTAACTGTTTGTTTCGTCGTTACTTTGCAGCAATACGCTGACGAACTGCCTCAAACAAACAGATGCCGGATGCCACAGATACGTTCAAGCTTGAAACGCTACCAGCCATTGGGATCTTAATCAAATCGTCGCAGGTTTCACGAGTCAGACGACGCATACCGTCACCTTCTGCCCCCATTACGATAGCAAGGGGTCCAGTCAGTTTGGCTTGGTAGATGTCGTGCGTTGCTTCACCCGCAGTACCAACAAACCAGATGCCTTTCTCTTGCAATGTACGCATAGTACGAGCCAAGTTCGTTACTCGGATCAATGGTACGACTTCAGCTGCACCACAAGCGACTTTACTTACCGTCGCATTCATTGGCGCAGAACGATCTTTCGGTACGATGATCGCCGCAGCACCTGCCGCATCTGCGTTACGTAAACACGCACCAAGATTGTGTGGATCGGTCACTCCGTCTAACACTAATAGCAGTGGTGATTCGTGCTGCGCCAGGATGTCATCTATATCGTTCTCATTCAGCTGCTTCGCTGGTTTCACACGAGCGATGATGCCTTGGTGATTTGCACCGCGCGCTTTGTCATCCAAAGTTCTACGTGTCATCTGCTGAATAGAAACACCACAAACCTGAAGATCATTTAGGATTGGCATTAGGCGATCATCTTGACGACCTTTTAAAACGTACGCCTCGATAAAACGCTCTGGTTCGCGCTCCAATACCGCCTTCACTGCGTGAATGCCGTAGATAAATTCGTTACTCATTGTTTAACCTGTTGTTCTGGTCGTATTGCCTGCGCCAACCGAGTTTGAACTAAGTTGGCGCTTCAACCTACTGCGCTTCTTTTTTAGTGCGCTTGGTTTTCTTCGGCTTACTGTGCGGCTTCTTTTTACGTGCTTTTTTCACTTTAGGCTTCTCGTTGCCTTCGGCGTCACCACGTTTTGGGCCATTACGCTTACTCGTTGCGCCCGTTTCTTCTGGGCGTTTAGTTGGCTCTATCGCAGGAACTGCACGAGCCGCGCCACCTTCTTTCGATGAAGAGCGAGTCGCAGCACGTTTTTTATCTTTCGCTTTGCGTTTTGCTTCCGCTGCGCGTTTCTTCGCAGTCTTACCTTCGCCGCGTAGCTTACGACTTGTTTCGACCAATTCAAAGTCAATTTGCTTATCATCGAGGTTAACAGCCAGTACTTTTACTTTTACTGCATCACCTAAGCGGTAGATGTTACCGAAACTTTCACCAATAAGTCGTTGACCAATCGGGTCAAATTGATAGTAGTCGTTCGCAAGGGTAGAAATATGCACCAAACCATCGATGTGCAAATCCGTTAAACGTACAAAGAAGCCAAAGCTAGTGACATTAGCAATAACACCGTCTAGTTCGTCACCGACGTGGTCTTGCATATATTCACACTTCAGCCAATCCGCAACATCACGTGTTGCATCATCAGCACGGCGCTCTGTCATCGAACATTGTTCGCCGTAAAAATCCATGTCGTCAAACGAGTAATGATAGCCACCTGTTGGTGTCCAGCGATCTTGATTACGACCTTCTTCTTTAGCAATCAGATACTTGATTGCACGGTGAAGTAACAAGTCAGGGTAACGACGAATTGGCGACGTAAAGTGCGCATAGCGTTTCAATGCCAACCCAAAGTGCCCCGCGTTATCTGCGTTGTATACCGCTTGCTTCATTGAGCGTAGCAGCATGGTCTGAATCAACTCTTGATCTTGACGCCCGGAGATTTGACGTGCGAGATCAGCATAGTCCGTTGGTGAAGGCTCTAAACCACCTTTTAGCTCAAGACCAAGTTCACTTAAGAAGTCACGGAAACCTTGCAGGCGTAATTCACCTGGAGATTCGTGGATACGATAAAGCGCGGGCTCTTTCGCTTTTTCTACCAGCGATGCCGAAGCAATGTTGGCTAAAATCATACATTCTTCGATGATCTTATGCGCGTCATTACGAATTACTGGCTCAATACTTTCGATTTTGCGTTCCGCATTGAAAATAAATTTGGTTTCAACGGTTTCAAATTCGATTGCACCGCGTTGATCTCGTGCTTCTTTCAGCACTTTGTACATCTTGTGCAACTCTTCTAGATGAGAAACAAGCGGCTGGTAGCGCTCACGTAGTTCTTCATCCCCTTCTAGAATCGCGCTCACTTTGCTATATGTGAGACGAGCGTGCGAGTTCATCACCGCCTCGTAATGCTTGTAACCAGACAGCTTACCTGTATCGGAAATGGTCATTTCGCACACCATACACAAGCGATCTACTTGCGGGTTAAGCGAACATAGACCGTTCGACAGTACTTCTGGCAACATCGGCACAACTTGCGACGGGAAATATACTGAGTTACCACGATTGATCGCTTCTTTGTCCAACGCAGAGTCAGGACGAACGTAGTAACTGACGTCAGCAATCGCTACCCATAAACGCCAACCACCTTCTTTGTTCTTTTCACAGTAAACGGCATCATCAAAGTCTCGTGCGTCTTCGCCGTCAATGGTCACTAGTGGCAAATCACGTAGATCCACACGACCAACTTTCGCTTCTTCTGGTACTTCTTCGCCTAAGTTTTCGATTTGTTTATCGACGGCTTCTGGCCATTCGTGAGGGATTTGGTGTGTACGAATCGCAATTTGTGTTTCCATACCTGGTGCCATATTTTCACCAAGGACTTCAACCACTTTACCCATCATGCCGCGTGAGCGTGAGCCACGATCAGTAATTTCAATTACGACTACGTTACCCATGCGTGCACCCGCTTTGTGCTCATTTGGGATCAGGATATCTTGGCTGATACGCGAGTCATCTGGGACAACATAGGAGTATCCATATTCAAGGAAGAAACGACCAACGATTTGATCATTGCGCTCCTCTAGCACACGCACCAAACGTCCTTCACGGCGGCCGCGCTTGCTGTTGTCTGTCGGTTGCACTAAGACAAAATCACCGTGGATGATGTTCTTCATCTGATGGTGCGGTAACAGAATATCATCATCCTTGCCGACGCTGCCTTCTGGACGTACCCAACCATGGCCATCACGATGACCAATCACGTAACCTTTCACCATTTCAAGTTTTTCAGGCAATGCATAGCACTGACGGCGGGTAAACACCAGTTGGCCATCTCGCTCCATCGCACGTAGCCGACGACGCAACCCTTCGTATTGCTCTTCGCCCTCAAGCTTTAGTGCCTCAAACAAGTCGTTACGATTCATTGGAACGCCCGCTTGCTCTAGAAACTCGATGATAAACTCTCGGCTTGGAATTGGATTTTCGTAATTTTTGGATTCACGATCTGCAAAAGGATCGTTTGGAATATTGTCTGACATAGGCACGCCTATCTAGCAAGGAAGGTATATGGCTAGTATATCTGAGTCTCTCGATAAGCTACAGAATTGCTTTGAAAAAAGAATGATCGAGATCGACTCTAGGCATGCAAATGAGTTAAGGACGAGCCAGCAAGATCAAAAGTTCAGAATTGTCACTGAGCAAGGATTCAATCGTGCAGTTATCCAACTCCGCCAGAAAGGCACTTTTTGCTTTCGCCAATTTATCTTTGAGGCGGCAAGCAGGGGTAATATGGCAAAAATCCACACCACAGTTGACTAAATCTAACGGCTCTAAATCGCGCACAACACCACCGACTGTGATTTCAGACGCTGGCTTCATCAGCCGGATACCACCGTTTTTTCCGCGCACGGTATGGACATAACCCAACTGTCCTAACCGATTGATAACTTTAACCATATGGTTGCGCGACACACCAAATAAATCCGTCACTTCGGTAATGCTGGTTAACTCATCTTCCGGCAACGAAGCCAAGAAAATTAAGGTTCTCAACGCATAATCAGTGAAACTAGTTAACTGCATACTCTCTCCCAAAGTGCGACTCAATAACCCGCTGGTGATGCTAAAACCCCAAACTTGAGCTATCGATAAAAGTGTAAATCTTTTCTTGATCGAAAGATACATTTGAGATACAACTTTAAACATGCATTATAAATACAACTTAAAGTAGGAAGCCCTTATGCTCAGCAATCAAACTATCGAGATCGTCAAAGCGACCGCACCACTCATCGCCGAAACAGGACCAAAACTGACCGCGCACTTTTACGAGCGTATGTTTACTCATAACCCTGAGTTGAAAGATATTTTTAACATGAGTAACCAGCGTAACGGCGATCAGCGTGAAGCATTATTCAACGCTATCTGTGCCTATGCTGCCAATATTGAAAATTTGCCAGCTCTGCTTGGCGCAGTAGAGAAAATTGCGCATAAGCACACGAGCTTTTTGATCACAGAAGATCAGTACCAAATCGTTGGTAAGCATTTACTTGCGACAATCGATGAGCTTTTTAATCCAGGTCAAGAGGTGTTGGATGCTTGGGCTGAGGCTTACGGCGTACTTGCGAATGTATTTATTCAGCGCGAAGAACAAATTTACCAACAAAATGAAGCTTTGGAAGGCGGCTGGCGCGGTCTACGCGAATTTGAATTAGTCGATAAAAAGATTGAGAGCGAACACATTTGCAGCTTTGTGCTAAAGCCAACCGATGGTCAAAAAGTGGCGCCGTATAAACCGGGACAATACCTTGGCATCTACATCAACAGTGACCAGTTAGAAAACCAAGAAATTCGCCAATATAGCCTGTCTTCTGCGGTCCAAGAGAACACCTACCGTATCTCAGTAAAACGTGAAGAAGGCGGAAAAGTGTCGAACTACCTGCACGATAGCCTGAACATTGGCGAAAAAGTGCAGCTTGCAGCCCCTGCCGGTGATTTCTTTATGGATGCCGAACCACAAACACCCGTTGTTCTAATTTCTGCTGGTGTGGGACTTACTCCAACGCTGTCAATGCTAGAAAGTCTCTCAGCACATCAAGCACCTGTAACTTGGGTTCATGCAACCGAAAATGGCCAACAGCATGCTTTCAAGCAACACGTAAACCAACTCGTTGCAGAAAAAGAAAATATGAACGCGCTCGTTTGGTATAACCAACCAACGGCAGAAGACAAGCTAGGTGAAGACTTCCACTTCACGGGCTTTGTCAATCTGTATGAAATTGAAGCTGCATTAAAGCAAGATAACGTGCAGGTGTACTTCTGTGGTCCTGTAGGATTTATGCAGCACGTAGCGAAACAGCTATTAGAACTTGGCGTACCAGAAGAGCAATTCCATTACGAATGCTTCGGTCCACACAAAGTGGTTTAAGCGCTACCAACTATCGGGAAAACAACAAAGCCCACGTGACGTGGGCTTTGTTGTATGAAGTTGTTTGCAATATTGAAGCGTTACCAAAAGGTGTCTCGCCGTTTAGCTCGAGCAATAACGTTTTGTGGCATGCGCTGTTCAAGGCCGTTTCTCAATACAGTTATGCGCTTATGCTGCCGCTTATCTGCTGTGACAGAGTTATATAACCAACGATACGCATCTTCGTAATCGAGTGGACTGCCATAATCACGTAAAAGCAACTCGGCCAGATGAATACGCGCGTTTAGGTTTCCCATTGACGCAGCTTCTCGCAAATATGGAATTGCACGTTCTTTATCTTGCTGTACTAAAGTGCCACGCGAATAGTATCGGCCAATCTGCTCTAGTGCAGCTGGTAACCCCTGATGCGCTGCATTTTCGATGTAGTAAAGACCCAGTTCGACATCTTGCTCGACACACACCCCCCAAGCCAACATATCTCCGTACAGAAATTCATAAGCGGGTAAGTTAATTCGAGTCGCACGAGCTACGATATCCTCCACCAGCTGGCAGTTATCAGCGCGCACACGTTGTAAGTGCTTATTTTGCTCAATAAGCTTTATCAGCTCTGCTTCGGTATAGATCGGAACTGGTGCCCCCACATCAGCAACATTGGCTTTCACTGTGGTAGCAACCAAGGTCAACAACAGTGAAGCAGCCACTGTTCGTAACTTCATAAACGTACCCTTAAGGTATCTAAGAAACCAAAGATCGGTGAAGGATCTCCTCTGCTTGATAACCTTATCGGCAAAAAACAGCTAAGCTTTAGACAATTTTTGCCTCTGATTTAGGCTCAGCGGCAAAAGCTTGCCATATGAGAGTCACGCTGTTTTTGTTCAGATACAAAAAAGCCGACCATAAGGTCGGCTTTTGCAATCTTTAACGGCTATCAATTAAGCTTCGAATGGGTGAACTTTGATGATAGTTTCGTTACGGTCAGGACCTGTAGAGATGATGTCTACTGGAACGCCAGTTAGCTCTTCAATACGCTTGATGTAGTCAAGAGCGGCTTGTGGTAGAGCATCTAGTGACTTAGCACCAAATGTGTTCTCAGACCAACCAGGCATTGTTTCGTAGATTGGCGTTGCTTTTTCGAATGCTTCAGCAGCCATCGGAGAAACTTCTAGCACAGAGCCATCTTCCATCTTGTAACCAGTACAGATTTTTAGCTCTTCTAGACCATCTAGTACGTCTAGTTTAGTTAGACAGAAACCAGATACAGAGTTGATTTGGATTGCACGACGCATAGCAACAGCATCGAACCAACCTGTACGACGTAGACGACCAGTTGTCGCACCGAACTCGTGGCCAACTTCACCTAAGTGCTTACCAATTGGATCTTGCTTATCTAAACCGTCGTATAGTTCAGTCGGGAATGGACCAGCACCAACGCGAGTACAGTACGCTTTTGCGATACCCAAGATGTAACCGATGTGACGAGGACCAAAACCAGAACCTGCAGCAACACCACCAGCAGTCGTGTTAGAAGACGTTACGTACGGGTAAGTACCGTGGTCGATATCAAGTAGTGTACCTTGTGCACCTTCGAACATGATCTTGTCGCCGCGCTTACGTGCTGCGTCTAGTTCGTCAGTTACGTCGATAACCATTGACGTTAGTAGTTCAGCGTAGCCTTTAGCTTGCTCAAGTACTTCTTCGTAGCTTACTGGCTCCGCTTTGTAGAAGTTAACTAGTTGGAAGTTATGGAACTCCATGACTTCTTTTAGCTTCTCTGCGAAAGTCGCCATATCGAATAGGTCGCCAACGCGTAGACCGCGACGAGCAACTTTATCTTCGTATGCTGGACCGATACCACGACCAGTAGTACCGATAGCTTTTTTACCGCGAGCGATTTCGCGAGCTTGGTCCATTGCAACGTGGTAAGGAAGAATTAGCGGACATGCTTCAGAAATGAAAAGACGCTCGCGTACTGGAATACCGCGCTCTTCAAGAGGCTTCATTTCTTTAAGTAGAGCTTCAGGTGATAGTACAACACCGTTACCGATAACACATTTTACGTTATCGCGAAGGATACCTGATGGAATTAAGTGAAGAACGGTTTTTTCACCGTCAATTACGAGAGTGTGACCTGCGTTGTGACCGCCTTGGTAGCGTACCACGTATTTTGCATCTTCAGTTAAAAGGTCTACGATTTTACCTTTACCTTCGTCACCCCATTGGGTGCCTAGAACGACTACGTTATTTCCCATCTTTCCAAGTCTGATTGCTAGTTAAAAATGGATTCTAGCACCGAATCACGCTTCTTGCAGTCATTTTTTGTTCACAGAGTTGCTACCAGAATGTCATCTTGCCGCTTTGTTCATTTTGAAATCAGCATATCACTGATAGTATTTAGCTTTCTCTATTCGACTGGAAAGCGCTATGTCTGAATCCATATGGTTGGCGATTGGGCTCGTCTTGATCGTGGAAGGCATTGGGCCACTGATTGCTCCTAACGGTTGGCGGAATATGGTGGCTCAATTAAGTGAACAACCCAACAATCAGCTACGACGCATCGGTGGCTGCCTAGTAGTTGCTGGAGCCGTCATCGCCATCATGATGAGCTAGCACTTAGCATCAGATACAAAAAAAGGCTCCCTAAGGAGCCTTTTATTTCAATGAGACGCGGAGATTATTTCTCCATGCTGCCCTTCGACTGGTTCATGTATTGGAAGAACTCACTCTTCGGATCAAGCACCAGAATATCGCTCTTAGAGCTGAAGGACTTCTCATACGCACGTAGCGAACGTAGGAAGCTAAAGAACTCAGGGTCTTTGTTGTATGCTTCAGCATAAATCTTCGCAGCTTCAGCATCCGCCTCACCTCGTGTCACACGCGCAGTTTTATCAGCTTCAGCTAGAATAGTTGCTACTTCTAGTTCTGCTTGAGCACGAATAACTTCCGCTTTTTCACGACCTTGAGAACGGTGCTTACGAGCAACGGACTCACGCTCCGCACGCATACGACGGTAGATAGACTCACTGATTTCATCAGGCAGGTTGATTTTCTTCATTCGGAAATCAACGACACGAACACCCAAGTCTTTCATTGCGCTTTCACGCGTGTCTTTCAATACTTCAGACATGATTAGGTCGCGTTCACCATCAATCTCAAGCGCCTCACGAGCCGCTTCAGTTGCGACAACATCGGCACTTGCGTCTTCTGGTAGCACATCATCGTTACGTGGACCAGATACGATCTGTTTGATTTCACGAGCACCGATTTCAGAACGAAGCACGTCCGTCACTTTACGCTCAAGTAGTGCCTCTGCCGTTAGCGAGTTACCACCGCCAGTCGCGAGGTAGTAGCGACCAAAATCTTCAATACGCCACTTCACGTAGGTATCAATGATAACGTCTTTTTTCTCAGACGTTACGAAACGGTCTGCACGGCCATCCATTGTTTGGATACGTGCATCAAGTTGTTTCACACGGTCAAACAAAGGCATCTTGAAATGCAGACCAGGCTCGTAAATTCGAGTGATGTCGTTGTTGTCTTTCAAGACACGACCAAATCGAACCACGATACCGCGCTCACCTTCAGGAATCACAAACAAAGACATCAACATTAATGCCAGTGCGATTACCAGTACAGGGATCATTAACTTACGCATTCTTAGTATCTCCCTTGACGTGAACCTGTTGAACGAGACTGCGAGTTCGAAGTGTCTTCTTGTGTACGATCAGACTCAAGTTGAATTTGATCATAGGTTGAAGATGACTTCGATTTACGTTTGGTATCTGCTTTGCCCTCTTGTCCCGCCAACTTATCAATTGGAAGGTAAAGAAGATTGCCGCTTGATTCCGAGTCAATCAACACTTTCGAAGTGCTTGAGTACACCTCTTCCATTGCGTCAATGTACAGACGATCACGCGTTACACCAGGCGCTGCTTGGTATTCTGGTAGTAGTTTTTCGAACTGTGCTACCTGACCAAGAGCCTCGTTAGTGACACGCTCATTGTAACCTTGTGCTTCTTTCTTCAAACGCTCTGCACGACCCGTTGCCTTAGGCAAGATTTCGTTCTTGTATGCTTCAGCTTCACGAATGAAACGCTCTTCATCCTCACGTGCTGCGATTGCATCATCAAACGCATCTTTCACTTGCTCTGGTGGACGAGCAGACTGGAAGTTCACATCAACAAGTACCAGACCCATATCATAGCTATCAATGATTTGGTTCAGTGTTTCTTGCGTAGTTTGACGAATTTGCTGACGACCACTGGTTAGAATGCTATCCATCAATGAGTCACCAATTACTGCACGTAGTGCAGAATCCGTTGCTTGACGCAAGCTGTCGTCTGCATTGGTTACACGGTACAAGTATTTGTATGGGTCAGTCACTCGGTACTGAACATCCATCGCAACTGTTACAACGTTTTCATCTTTGGTCAGCATTAGACCAGATGCACGTAGTGAACGAATCGCTTGTACGTTTACCGCTTCGTACTCATCAATAAAGCGAGGACGCCAGTTAAGACCTGGGTCTACGATACGATCGTATTTACCTAAACGCAGTACAACACCACGCTCTGCTTCACCGATGGTGTAAAAACCAGCGAAGAACCAAACTGCAACAGCAATCAGAGCAATCACGCCAAAGCCAATTGCACTACCACCACCGCCGCCGATTGGAGAACCACCGCCGCCTTTTTTACCAAACTTGCCGCCCAGCTTTTGACTCAGTTTGTTGAACACTTCATCTAAATCTGGCGGACCTTGATCTCGGCCACCAGGACGCTGGCCACCACGATTATTATTACCCCAAGGGTCATTATCGCGGCCATTGTTGCCGTTGTTATTTCCAGGCTCATTCCACGCCATTAGAAAGCTCCATCATTTGATATGACGTTATACTGTAGCAGTCCTTTAAGTGACTATAAAGCCAGTCAAAACTGCCCCTTCTCTTTTTTCAAGTCTAGACCAATCTACTTGCTGCATTCGAATATCGATCAACAAGTTACCATCCTGGTCATATTCCTCACGTTGAATACACTTCATTTGGAAGAAGGTACTACGGAATCGTCCTTGATACTGTGGAGGAATTCGCAACTGATGCTCGACCATTTGTGACGCCAGACGTTCCGTCAGAGCCTCAAACAGGACATCAATGCCCAACCCATCCATTGCTGAAACCCAAACTGCGCGAGGTACGCCTTCCTCGTCTCGTTCTATACGTGGTTTCTGCGAATCTAGATTGTCGATTTTGTTCATGACAACCAGAGTCGGCACTTCATGCGCGTCGATCTCTTCTAGTACTTCATGAACAGCTTGAATATTCTCACGAAAACGCTCATCACTGGCATCAACAACATGTAACAAAATGTCAGCTTCTTGCGTTTCCTGCAAGGTTGCCTTGAAGGCCGCAACCAAGTCGTGTGGCAAATGTCGAATAAAACCAACCGTGTCTGCCAAGATGGCAGGACCAACATCTGCTAACTCTATCTTACGTAAAGTCGGGTCCAAAGTAGCAAATAATTGATCAGCCGCGTACACGCCAGCTTCTGTAATACGGTTGAAGAGTGTCGACTTACCCGCGTTGGTGTAACCCACAAGTGAAACCGTTGGGATTTCAGCTCGATTTCGGGCGCGGCGCCCTTGTTCACGCTGCTTCGCTACTTTGTCTAAGCGTCGCAGGATGGCTTTGATTCTGTCACGCAATAAGCGACGGTCGGTTTCCAGCTGGGTTTCACCCGGGCCACGTAAACCGATACCACCTTTCTGCCTTTCAAGGTGCGTCCAACCACGAATCAAACGAGTAGAGATATGACGAAGTTGAGCCAGCTCTACCTGTAGCTTACCTTCGTGTGTTCGAGCTCGTTGAGCAAAGATATCGAGAATAAGACCAGTGCGGTCGAGAACTCGACATTGGCACAGTGCTTCGAGGTTACGTTCTTGGGCAGGAGAGAGGGCGTGATTAAAAATCACAATTTCGGCACCCGTTGATTGTACCGCTGTAGCAATCTCTTGGGCCTTACCCTCTCCGACATAGTATTTCGGGTGTGGGGATTGACGACTACCAGTTACCACTTGTAGCGCCTCTACCCCAGCAGAAGAAACCAGCATTTCGAACTCAGCCAGATCTTCCCATTCACCTTCTTGCGTGAAGTTGATATGAACAAGTACGGCTCGCTCACCGGATTCATAACGGTCAAACAAGCAATCAACTCCTTATTTTAAAAATACTCGATGAAGAATTAATCTTCTGATTTCTCTTGTGGACGCTCACCTTGTGGACGTTCACCGCTGTGATGGCTCACTGGACGAGCCGGCACAACTGTTGAGATCGCGTGCTTGTACACCATTTGGTTAACAGTATTCTTCAGCAGGATCACAAATTGATCGAATGATTCGATCTGACCTTGTAGTTTAATACCATTCACAAGGTAGATAGATACCGGGATACGCTCACGACGTAGCGCGTTTAGAAATGGGTCTTGTAGAGATTGCCCCTTAGCCATTTTTATTTTCCTTATTTAATTTGTAGTTGTAATTATTTAGCTAGTGGTGCAATGCAAAAGATACGGCTTTTGCATCTGAGCTAAACGAATCAAAAATGCACTCTAAGTAATTAGCAGCATAGTATAAAAACCGCCAACAACAGATCCTTTGAGAGTGCGTTCACGCAAAAACGATCACATTATACACAGCTATGTCAATCAGATGCTATTGCTTCCGACATCGTTTCTAATGCCTGTTCAATGTTCTCGCTATCCAACCAAGTTAAATCATCCCAGCTGCGTAACCAGGTGATTTGACGCTTGGCCAATTGACGAGTCGCGCATACGCCACGAAATACCGCTTCGTCACGTGTACACTCCCCATCTAAATACTCCCACATCTGTCGGTAACCGACGCATCGTATGGAAGGAAGATCGGGGTGAAGATCTTTTCGCGAATGTAACGCTTTCATTTCTTCTTCAAAGCCCGCTTCCATCATCTTCTCGAAACGGAGTTCAATCCGACGGTGAAGTTCTGCCCTATCCTTGGGAGCTATTGCAAACTGCTTGACTCGGTATGGTAGGCTTTCACCTTTCGTTTGAGTCAATTCAGTCAAAGTTTTACCTGAAATGCGAAATACTTCCAATGCCCGAGATAAACGTTGGGGATCATTGGGATGGATTCTCGCGGCTGACACAGGATCAACCTCTTTGAGTTCATCGTGCAACACTGACCAACCTTTAGTCAATGCCTCTTGTTCAATTTGCTGACGAATTTCAGGATTTGCAGCAGGAAGTGGTGATAAACCTTCAAGTAACGCCTTGTAATACAGCATTGTTCCACCCACAAGAAGTGGAATTTTTCCTTCTGCAACAATATCATCCATCGCTTTCAATGCATCTCGACGAAAGTCGGCAACAGAGTAAGATTCACTTGGATCCAAAATATCTATCAAGCGATGAGGCGCCAAACTTAACTCTTTTTCATCCGGTTTCGCCGTACCGATATCCATCCCTTTGTAGATCAAAGCAGAATCAACACTGATGATCTCAATCGGAAATTTTTGACGAAGACGAATCGCCAGCTCAGTTTTTCCTGATGCAGTTGGCCCCATTAAAAATAGCGCCAAAGGTAGTTTATCTGTCATGGTTTTAATTTGGCTATCGTGGCAGAGAAATCAACAGCGGATACGAATTTTGTATCTTCTAATGGCAATTGACCATGTCTTAGCTGTTCAAGTTCCGCAATAATTTGAATGGCTTCAGAAAAAGTATAGTGACTCTTCACTGTCGTGACCTGTAATGCGAGCCAATCTATCAACTCAGACAGCATCTGAGCCGCTGCTATACCTTCGTTCACACAAGATTGCGCGTAAGATAACAGATCTGGTACTAAATTTTGTAAGTTTTGTTGACGCAGCGGAGCTGGGACGCCCATCACCATTAAGGCGTGCTCGTTTCTCGCTTTCAATTGAATACCAAGCAATGCCAAATCTTGTTGATAATCTTGGGCCAGTCTCACTAATTCGGCCTCTAACTTAATAGATAGAGGAACAAGCAGAGGTTGTGCCTTGAGTGCACCATCGCTTGGAGAAAGCTGGCCTTTTACACGATAAAATTCTGCTCTAGGTAACGAGACTAACGCCGCCCCACTGTCACTGCTCATCAAAACAAATTGTTCATCGACCACCATCAGCGCTTTGCCTAATGCAGTAATCGATGGCATTGATGTGTGCGAAGTTATCGTTTGGGGCGCTATTGGAGTGACTGCCTGAGCCTCAAACTCTGGCGTTTTCAACAGCTCGTGATAAGCGCGTACTTCTTGTTTAGTTGGCGCTGGTTCTACGTGGCGCTCTTTACTGTGACTTGGCTTTGGTGCGGGTTTGGATTCCACCCAATCATTACGTTTGAATGACTCCACTACGCGCGCCTCTCGCACGGAGGTTTCACTAGGACCGCTATTACGAGGCTTCACTTCATAATCACTGCGTCCAGGATAAGCCGGTGTACTATCTATCGCTTGATAAACCCGCTCTGGTACTGGTGAAGATGCTGGCTCTTGTACTTTTTCAGGCTCTGGCGAATGCTCAATCTCTTCGGACTCAGTCGGTTCCACGCGATGAAATGCCGATTCATTCACCTGTGGTTTATCAATCACGGCGCTTTGTGAAAGTGCATCCGTCAAAGCTTGATAGATGAAATCATGCACCAAACGAGCTTGGTGGAAACGCACTTCATGCTTAGCAGGGTGAACATTCACATCTACTTGGTGCGGATCTAGCTCAATAAAGAGCACATACGCAGCAAACTGATCTGGCTTTAAGCTCATTTCATAGCTTTGACGAATCGCGTGATTGATTAATTTGTCACGCATCATTCGGCCATTCACATAGCAATATTGTAAATCGCTTTGCTGCCTTGCTCCCTCTGGTGTGGTAATCCACCCATGTAACTTTAACCCTTGATGCTCAAGCTCGATTCTGAGCATATGCCGCACAAACGCATTACCGCAGACAGCAGCAATACGCTTTTCGGTTTGAAGCTGATTTTTCGCCGCGCGATATTGACGGATGATCTTGCCGTTATGACGCACATTGATGGTGACATCAAAGCGGCTTAACGCAATGCGTTTCAATAACTCATCAATATGAGCAAATTCGGTTTTCTCCGTACGAAGAAACTTGCGACGCGCTGGAGTATTAAAAAATAAGTCCAACACCTCAACAGTCGTGCCAATCGGGTGCGCTGCTGGCTTAAGCTTCACCTGCATATCACGCCCTTCGGAGTAGGCACTCCAGGCTTCTTCTTGTGCCGCAGGACGCGACGTGAGCGTCAAACGCGAGACTGAGCTAATACTGGCTAACGCTTCACCGCGAAAACCTAGACTCATAATGGCTTCGAGATCATCTAAGGTATGTATCTTAGATGTCGCATGACGACTGAGCGCTAAGCCAAGTTCATCTTTCGCGATACCTTTTCCGTTATCACGAACACGAATCAGCTTTGCGCCTCCTTTCTCGATATCGATATCGATTCGAGTTGCGCCAGAATCAAGACTATTTTCAACCAGCTCTTTAATCACAGAAGCAGGTCTTTCGACCACTTCCCCTGCGGCGATTTGGTTTGCAAGTCTGGCTGGCAAAATTTTAATCGTCATAATGAGTTAGAAGCTCACCTACTTGTTTGGAATGATCAGGACTTGCCCAACCGCTAGCTGATCAGAGCGTAAGTTATTCGCTTTACGAATGCTCGATACGCTAACGCCGTATTTGGACGCTATTTTGCCAAGGAACTCACCCCGAGAAACCTTGTGCTTACGAATCGGTTTATCTTTTACCGCGACCGTTATCTTCAACTTTTGCCCTACCCACAAGGTATCTGACTTCAAGTTATTCTCTCGGCGGATATCTGAAACCTTCACTTTATAGTGATTCGCAATCTTACCTAAGAACTCACCAGACTTAACCTTGTGCGTAATGGTTTCTGTCTCAACAGTAATCGGTTTACTTGGCACTTTAATCGTACCAGCAGAAGGAATGTTGAGCTTCTGACCAATTGCCAAGCCTGTCGACTTCAAGTTGTTTGCCGACATCAGCGCTTTAGAGCTAAGCCCATATTTGTTCGCGATCACCGATAATGACTCGCCACGCTTTACAATATGTACCATTGGCTTCGCTGAAGGCGAGAACACCGTACCCTCTGGTGGGTTATCTTTTAAGTACTTGACGACCGCCTTAGTGATAGCCTGAGCTAACTTATCTTGGTGCGCTCGTTGAAACAGTAATCGCTCTTCTGTTGGGTTAGAAATAAAGCCCGTTTCCACTAGCACAGACGGAATCTGTGGAGAGCGTAAAACCGCAAGGCTGGTGTTGATCGGTTTGGTGTTATGCAGGTGCGCAACACGTCCCATCTCACCTAGGATTTCTGTTGCCAGCTTATAGCCTTCTTTTTGTGAATGACTAAACTGCAAGTCCAACAAAGTTTGGTTCACGTTACGATCTTTTGTCTTCGTGAAGAACGCATTACCCGAGCCGCCCAATAACTCAGACTGTTTCTCATGGTTCTCGACCCAACGAGCAATTTCGGTATTTGCACGACGAGTATTTAGTACGAAGACCGATCCACCGCGAGGCTTCGGTGAAGTAAACGCATCTGCGTGAATGGAAATCAGCAAGTGCGCATCATTTTCACGAGCAATCGCGACACGACGGTTTAAGTTTACAAAATAATCTCCCGTACGAGTCATGCGCGTTTTAATACCAGGAGTCGCATCGAGCTGAGCAGCAATTTTTCTTGAGATACTCAATACCGCATCTTTCTCGTACTTACGACGTGAAGGGCCAATAGAGCCAGGGTCTTCCCCACCGTGACCAGGGTCGATAACAATTAACACTTCTTGAGCTCGTTGAACTGAACTCATGTCTTTGCTGGCCGCCGCTGGCTTACTCGGTTTAGAGGTCGATGCCTTCTTACCGTGCGGTAAATCAATCACCAAGCGGTGACCATACTGCCCACCTGGTGTTGGGCTTAATTTAAATAATTCCGCTTGAACGCTCTTTTTTAGTTCAAACACCAAACGATAAGTGCCCTTCTCTGGAGGCGAGCTTTTTCGTACCAGTTTTAAAACAGGGCTATCCGTAACAGTAACAGGCAGTTTGGCCTGCATCGTCGTGCTTTTTAAATCCACGACAAGGCGATCCGGCCCTGATAAAGAGAAATAGGAATAGTCAGCTTCCGAGCCTAAATCGATGACAACACGTGTTTCATCAGGTGAAGGCCAAACTCGAAAACTCTTAACGACGTTAGCAAATGCTAAATTGGGGATGAGAAGGAGAAAAGTGGCGACAAACGTCGCCACTACTCTAAAATTTGAAAAACTCAACATAGCTCCAATCGACTGAGTAACTGCACACCATAATCATTATTAGCTGTTAGTTCGGCTACACGTTGCTCACCTTGGTAGCGAATGTTTACATCAAGATCCGGTTGTGGCAGTAAGCCATGCCCTTTTTCAGGCCATTCAACCAAGCAAATCGCATCGTCTGTGAAATAGTCTCGAATCCCCATAAACTCAAGCTCTTCAGGATCCGCAAGACGATAAAGGTCGAAGTGATATACTTGCCACTGATCCAACTGGTACGGTTCGACTAGAGTATAAGTTGGACTTTTCACGTTACCTTGATGACCAAGAGCACGGACAAAACCACGACTAAAGGTTGTTTTACCTGCACCCAAATCACCATGCAGATAAATTGTGGTTTGCTGGGAACAAAGCTGAGCCAAAGCGGTGCCTAGTGCAACCGTTTCATGCTCATCTTTTAAATTGAATTGTTTCGTGCTCATTGATGCTTCTCTAACTAATGATCGTTGACTATATAAAAATCAAAAGAACAGGAATAGTAAACCGTGTTGGTTTTGAGAGACAAGCTTTCAAATGTCATATGTGCGAAAAAAGTATCCAATAAACGGTATCTTAATCATCTTAGTATCGACCTAGATTTAGAATATATGCAAATGACTTCAATAAGCAGTATTCACAACATCAAAAACGTACCTAACTGGGTAGCACCAAAGCCAGAGATCCGTTAAGATCCGCCCCCCTTTATTCCGGTGGTTAACATGAACTACGAACAACTCGCACAACAAATCAAAGTTTGGGGAAAAGAACTCGGCTTCCAAAAAGTTGGGATCTGCGACGTTGATCTGAGTGAACATGAAGCAGCACTACAAAAATGGCTTGATGCAGGCTATCACGGCTCAATGGATTGGATGGCTCGTCACGGTATGATGCGTGCTAGACCCCATGAGCTACTCCCGGGAACCGTTCGCGTTATCAGCGTCCGGATGGACTATCTGCCACCAGAGGCTCAATTCGCTTCGAACCTCGCGAATAAAAGTCATGCCTATATTAGCCGCTACGCACTAGGGCGCGATTATCACAAGCTCGTCAGAAAGCAGCTAAATAAGCTCGGCAAACTTATTGAACAAGAGGTTGGTCAATATGGTTACCGACCTTTCGTTGATTCCGCACCAATATTAGAGCGACCTCTCGCCCAAAAAGCGGGCTTAGGTTGGACAGGGAAACATTCCCTGATTTTAGATCAAGACTGTGGATCGTGGTTCTTTTTAGGTGAACTACTTATCGACTTACCACTACCCGTTGATGAGCCAAGCGTTGATCAGTGCGGTAAATGCAAAGCATGCATTACATCATGCCCAACACAAGCCATCGTTGAAGACAAAGTTGTCGATGCCAGGCGTTGTATCTCTTATCTCACCATCGAGTTCGATGGCGTGATTCCTGAAGAGTTTCGAAAGCCAATGGGTAACCGCATTTATGGTTGTGACGACTGTCAATTGGTTTGCCCATGGAACCGCTACGCCGACATAACGGAGCAAGATGATTTCCACCGTCGTGACAGTTTCAAAAACCCTGACCTCGTCGACATGTTTAACTGGGATGAAGCGACTTTTCTAAAAAATATGGAAGGCTCCGCTATCCGTCGTATTGGTCATATACAGTGGCTACGTAACATCGCTGTCGCACTTGGTAATGCAGAATATAGTCAGCGAATCATAGATGCGCTGGAAAGTCGGCAAGGTGAAAATAAATTACTTGATGAGCACATTAAATGGGCTTTGACAGAGCAACAGAATCAACTCCCCACTGAGAGTAATTCATCTATAGAGACGAAAAAGCAACGCTTAATAAGGATAGTCGAGAAGGGACTGCCGAGAGACGCATAGAGCGTAGTCTATATGCAAGAGATTGAAAGTACTTTTGCATGTTCAATTCATGACCTTGTTCTCAATTTTGTAATGTGGAAAAAAATTTGAGATTCAAGAAAAACAAGCTAGCAGAAAAAAGTTAAACACAGCTCGGAGAAATGACTAGGATCAAAAAAACACCAGTTAATGATCGTATTTTAACGTACTCGATCCAACAAAAAACTTATTTTTTCCTTATATAACAATGAGTTAATTGATATTTCTTTGTTGTTTCCACTTCACTTTAGAGAAAAGATCTTTCTTCCCCATCATAAAAAGTCAAGCTAAAAACACTTTATCAACCAACTTATCCACAGAACGACGTATGTGGATAACTCTGTTAATTAAAGTAGATAAAACACGCGAAGCCTCATCATACTTGTACGTCAGCCGATTCATATCGTGTTTTAAACACAAACGAAATCGTCCGACATCATATGATGCGGATAAAAGTTTAGCTTTTGGGGATTCATGCTTCGCAGCATTATGAAAAGAGCGATGTGATTGGTTGCGAGAAGCAGGCGTTGAATCAAGCGGCGCATCCGTAGACGACTTAACAATTGTATACTAAATAAGTACTCAATCTATCGTCTTGTATTTGGTTGCGGGGGCCGGATTTGAACCGACGACCTTCGGGTTATGAGCCCGACGAGCTACCAAGCTGCTCCACCCCGC
>NZ_JAWPON010000279.1:0-741 GCF_033344315.1 Vibrio sp. 2132-1
GATATCGACCTGATTTTTACTTACCCTGAAAACGGCGAAACCCAAGGTGCCCGCCGCAGTATTGCTAACGCGCAGTTCTTTACTCGTCTTGGTCAGCGGATCATCAAAGCACTCGATCAACAGACGTTTGATGGTTTTTGTTATCGCGTCGACATGCGGTTGCGTCCATTTGGAGAAAGCGGCCCGTTGGTAATGAGCTATGCTGCGTTGGAAGATTACTACCAAGAGCAAGGACGAGACTGGGAACGTTACGCGATGATCAAAGCGCGCGTGATGGGATGCGAAATGTATCCGCAATATCAAGAGCTACGCAAAATGTTGCGTCCGTTTGTGTTCCGTCGTTACATCGACTTTAGTGCGATTCAGTCGTTGCGCCGCATGAAATCAATGATCAGCAGTGAAGTGCGACGTCGCGGTTTAACCAACAACATCAAGCTGGGCGCTGGTGGTATTCGAGAAATTGAGTTTATCGCGCAAGTTTTCCAACTGATTCGTGGCGGGCGAGAGCCATCTTTGCGCAATCGTGGCTTGCTCGAAACCTTAAATGGTATTGAAGAGCTTGCATTGTTAACCCCGCAAGAAGTCAGCAATCTGGAAGCAGCATATAAATATTTACGCCAGCTAGAAAATCTACTGCAAGCAATGGCAGACAAGCAGACTCAAACGCTGCCCGATTGCGACATTGAGCGTTTAAAACTGGCAACTGCGATGCAGCTAGAGTCGTGGGAGCTGCTCATCGAA
>NZ_JAWPON010000280.1:0-741 GCF_033344315.1 Vibrio sp. 2132-1
CTTCAACCAAGGTTTTGGTAACGCGGCTTACGCGAATGAAGAAACCAAAGTGGACGCAGAATCGGTGAATGGTCGTCTACACAACCAAGATTTGGTTCGTCTAGGCATGGCGGGTAACTTGGCTGACTTCGTTCTTCTAGATTACAAATGCGACACAAAACTAGGTAAGAACGTTGATTACAATGGTGCGCCAGCAGGCTACACAAAAGTGCCATCAGAAAACATCTCGTACGTGTCTAAGCACGATAACCAAACTCTGTGGGATAACAACGCGTACAAGATTGCGACTGCGACTCCTTCTGCAGATCGTGCACGCATGCAATCAGTCTCGCTATCAACAGTAATGCTTGGCCAAGGTATCCCATTCATCCACATGGGTTCTGAGCTGCTGCGTTCTAAATCGATGCAGCGTGACTCTTACGATTCTGGTGACTGGTTCAACCGCGTCTTCTTCGACGGCAGTGACAACAACTGGAACGTAGGTCTGCCTCGTGAAGACAAAGACGGCGCAAACTGGGAGCTAATCAAGAAGATCGTTTCTGATACGACAGCGAAGCCAGATGCAACCGACATTGAGCTAACCAAACAACAATTCCTAGAACTACTAAAAATCCGTAGTTCAAGTGAACTGTTCCGCTTAGATACCGCTCAAGAAGTCATGAACCGTGTTGACTTCCGCAACGTTGGTAAAGACCAAGTGGAAGGCTTGATCGTTATGTCTATCGACGATGGTAAATCAGC
>NZ_JAWPON010000281.1:0-740 GCF_033344315.1 Vibrio sp. 2132-1
GTGCTCACTAGAATACTACGAGAAAGAACTCGCGCATGTTGCAAACGTGACGGCGATAAATCCTCTCAAAGGGGTGTTTACACTTAACCGACCTGACTTGGGTTTTGCTGGGCTTATTTCTGGCGTGAAATATGGCATTCAGCCCGTGAGTCAGGTGAACGTTGCGAACAACAAGTTGGTGGTAGGGAGTGGTCCATTTTCCGTCGTTGAGCACAGTGAAAACCGTTTGAAACTGCAAGCGTTTGATGGCTATTACGCGTGTCGAGTATTAACGGATTTGGTGACGATCTGGATCGTTAACGATGAAAAGATGGAGAACCCATCGCTCGCTGCGAATACTCTGCAACCACAGCCAGTCCTTGTTGATGACATGTGCGGTCACTACATGTCGACACCGAACAGTGAAACGTCCCCAGCGAGCAAACGCAGTCGAACGGAAGACGGTTGTTTGTTCGCACTGTTTAACCATCATGCGAAGCACGCTTTGTCTCAGGCTCAGCGCCGATACATCAGTGATTTGATTCGACCGGAGCAGTTAGCCGAAGTGATGAAGAGCGAAAAGATCAATTTCGGTAGCGTCGCTGCTTATAACTTGTTGCCAAACTGGAAGCCGGTGTTGCGCCCATTTGGAGATGCGGTCAAGTTACCAAAGCTGCTCACCATCGCAGGGTACAATTACACGGCGCTACGCCGGTGCGCGCGAGCGATTTCTTCGCGTTTAGAGCGTGCGGGCATCCGAG
>NZ_JAWPON010000282.1:0-738 GCF_033344315.1 Vibrio sp. 2132-1
ATTGGCTTTGTCCGTGAAGTCAGGCTGAAGCAGCCACGCATTGGCACGCGTAAACTGAAGTTCTTAGCAGCAACAAAGGGCATTCAAATAGGTCGCGATAAGCTCTTTGAACTTCTCAGAAAGCATCGGCTGTTAGTGAGAGCAAGACGAGCCTATCACCGAACGACTGACAGCCGTCATCGATTTTTCTGTCACCCAAACAAAGTGAAAGATGGGCTGACACCAACGAAGCCAGAACAACTGTGGGTTGCTGATATTACTTACTTGCCAACTCAAAATGGAGAGAGTTATCTCAGCTTGGTTACAGACGCTTATTCAAGGAAGATTGTTGGTTTTTATGTGGATGACAACATGAAAACTCAATCAGTTAAGCGGGCATTTATCTCAGCTCTCAGGCAACGGCAGAGTGAAGAAAAGCTAATACACCACTCAGATAGAGGCTCACAATACTGTTCGAAGGAATATCAAGATATCCATAAGAAACATAGAGTGACTTGCTCAATGACAGACGGGTATGACTGTTATCAGAATGCTTTAGCTGAGCGTGTAAATGGGATACTCAAAATGGAGCTCTTGCTGAAGAAACCGAAAGATCTGAAAGAAGCAAGGACGATGGTAGCAGAGTCCGTAGATATCTATAATCAAATGAGGCCTCATACGGCTTTAAAATACAAAACGCCCGATGAAGTACATCGAGCGTTTTAGTTAAAAAGTGTCAACCCATATCAGGACGGGTCA
>NZ_JAWPON010000283.1:0-738 GCF_033344315.1 Vibrio sp. 2132-1
GTGATGCGAGTGACGAAGGAAGCGTAATGGCAGCATTTGAATACAAAGCGCTGGATGCAAAAGGCAAACAAAAAAAAGGCACGATTGAAGGGGATAACGCTCGTCAAGTGCGCCAACGACTGAAAGAACAAGGAATGATCCCTGTTGAGGTCGTGGAAGCCAAAGCAAAGGCGGCTAAGTCTTCAGGCTCAGTGGGCTTCAAACGTGGTATCAAAACGGCTGAACTGGCTCTGATCACGCGTCAATTATCCACACTTGTTCAATCAGGTATGCCTCTTGAAGAGTGTCTTCGAGCAGTTTCTGAACAAGCAGAAAAGCCACGAATTCGCACCATGATCGCTGCAGTTCGCTCCAAAGTCACCGAAGGTTACCCATTGGCAGATAGCCTAGGTGATTATCCACACGTCTTTGACGAACTGTTTCGCTCTATGGTCGCCGCGGGTGAAAAATCTGGACACCTTGATACGGTTTTAGAGCGCTTGGCGGAGTACGTCGAAAACCGTCAGAAAATGCGTTCTAAGCTGTTGCAAGCGATGATCTACCCTGTCGTATTAGTGGTGTTTGCGGTGGCGATTGTCTCGTTCTTGTTGGCGACCGTGGTACCCAAAATCATCGAGCCGATCATTCAAATGGGGCAAGAGTTGCCACAGTCAACGCAATTTTTGCTGGCGGCTAGTGAGTTCGTCCAAGAATGGGGGCTGATTATCTTTGCCGTGCTAGTAGTTTGTTTTTATGGCT
>NZ_JAWPON010000284.1:0-738 GCF_033344315.1 Vibrio sp. 2132-1
TGAAGACAGCTTGAATCTTCCGTCAAAGGCCAATGAGAACTGTGTCCGACTGATGGCATATCGACGGTCAGCATTGCAATATCTTTAGGAGCAAAGTGATTGCGGAACAAACGCCACATGTCGGTTTGTAAACTGTCGAGTCCTGCACTCACCATCACAACTGGCAGCTGCTTATCGGTTCTTGGCAAATGCAAGTTAGCGATAATTTTGCGTTTTTGGTAAGGCACCTCAATTTGCTTGATGGTGTACTGAGTTTTCTCAGCCCCTTCAGAATAGGCTTTGTTTGCTAACACCTGAGCCTGAAGCGCCAAGTTGTCGTTTTTTAAATGAGGATAGCCCGCAATGCTGAAACACAACGATGCGGTAAACAGCTCGTCGGCAGCATCCTCACCTTTAAGCTCATTGGCACGTCGTTGGTGTTCCATACCTAACTTGATCCACTCAAACGTCCAGTTACCGCTGTGATACCCCATCACAGTATCTAACCAATCATCGTGAGTACGAGAATGCGTTGACGAAGCAATGCGCGACAACACGCCTTCCATTTCAATTGGAGATAAGCCTTGCCACGCCCACTGCAAGCGACGCAAATGACGATACCAAGCACGATCTTCTTGCTGTTCTCGATCATCAAGAATCTTTTTGCTGGTTGGCATGTATTGAGTGAGCGCGGAGGTTTCTTTCGCTTGCTTATGTTTTACGAACAAAGTCTCGGAAAGATTTTTACTGACGTCTTCA
>NZ_JAWPON010000285.1:0-737 GCF_033344315.1 Vibrio sp. 2132-1
ACCTTGCTCTTTTAACTGGCCTTCCATATTCGTCAACATGCCACCAGGCACTTGAGCAATAAGGATACGGGAATCCACACCTTTTAGTTGCCCTTCCCATTTCGCGTATTTCTTACGTACTTCACGGAAGTAAGCTGCAATAGGTTCTAGTTGATCAAGTTTCAGATTGGTGTCGCGCTCAGTACCTTGCAGCATTGCTACAACCGTTTCTGTCGGAGTATGCCCGTAAGTACAGCTCATCGAAGAAATAGCCGTATCGAGGATGTCGATACCAGCCTCTACCGCTTTGATTGCCGTAGCAGTAGAAAGACCAGTGGTAGCATGGCAGTGAAGTGCCAGTGGTACATCACAAGAGGCTTTAATGCGTGTGATTAGCTCTTGCGCTTCGTAAGGCTTTAGCAAGCCAGACATATCTTTAATACACAGTGAATGACAACCGAGATCTTCCAAACGCTTTGCTAAATCAACCCAAGTATCCGTATTGTGAACAGGGCTTGTTGTGTATGACAGGGTGCCTTGCGCATGAGCGCCAACATCTACCGCCGATTTCACCGCTTTTTGGAAATTGCGAACATCGTTCATCGCATCAAAGATACGGAATACATCCATACCATTGGCATGAGCACGCTCAACGAACTTCTCTACTACGTCATCAGCATAATGGCGATATCCTAAAAGGTTTTGACCACGAAGTAGCATTTGCATTGGTGTATTTGGCATCGCCTTTTTCCACTCAC
>NZ_JAWPON010000286.1:0-734 GCF_033344315.1 Vibrio sp. 2132-1
GGACAGAGTACGAGTACACACTCGATGAACTGGCGGAATACCTCGATCTGAAAGGCCACCCGTTACGTGGTAGCGAAACGTCTGGTCTTGGCCGTAACTGTGAGTTGTTCGATAACACTCGTCAGTGGGCATATAGAGCGATTCGGGAATACTGGGCGCCTAACTACAAAAGAAAGTGGAATGCAGCCGTCTACGACAAAGTAGAAAGTACGAATAGCCAGTTCAATGTTCCTTTGCCCGTGTCAGAAGTGAAAGCGATAGCGAAGTCGATCGCTAACTGGACGTATCGAGAATTCACGCCAGAAAAGAAAAGCCAATGGCACGCTAAGAAAGGTGCTAAGGGTGGAAAAGTTTCAAAAGGTGGAGGTAGACCTAGCCTTAACGAACCTTGGGTTGAGCTTGGTATCAGTCGAAGAACTTACTTCCGTTGGAAGTCGACTGGCAAATTGTAATGTGTGGCACTAAACAAGCTATATCAGATAACAGCCCTTTTTAGGGTTGTTATCTGATTAATGGCCTCTATGTTTCTTTGCTAATCTTGCTAGAGCGGTATACGTGATTTTTGTTCCATCCGTGAACTTCCAGTCTATTTCATCTAAGAACTCTGCCATTATTTTCTTCTCTGCGCTCAGTCGATCTCTTTGACCTAACTTACTCTGTGTCTGTTGGTTTTGTCGACGGTGTGCGTGATTGACTATTCTTATTTGCTTTTGTAACGCCACTTCCTTGTTCTC
>NZ_JAWPON010000287.1:0-733 GCF_033344315.1 Vibrio sp. 2132-1
TTGAATTATTCTCAAATAACTGTTTAATTTCCGGCATCTTGCAAACTACTTCCCTTAAATGACAAAAGCACTCATCGCAATTGAAACATATCAAGCGATCAGTGTTGTAACTATACACAATGTTACAATTTCGATCCCGTTAAATATGCGTCAGACAGGACTCATCTGACGTGTTCTTGGAAATAAATTCGTACAATTCAGACCGCTTATTAGATAACGAATTAAGCCATAATTTATTTATGGTTTAATTTTTCACATTCCTCGTTAAAGTAATGACATTTTACTTATTTAATTTTGAAATTAATGCAGGGAGCTAAACGGTGTTCGGTAGTCGTTTTAAAGATATCAATTTCAAAGGGGATATATTTGGCGGGGTGACCACGGCCATTATTTCTCTCCCTTTGGCGTTGGCGTTCGGGGTTGCTTCGGGGGCGGGTGCAGAAGCTGGCCTTTGGGGCGCCATAATGGTGGGCTTGTTTGCCTCCTTATTTGGTGGCTCAAATACACTTATCTCAGAACCCACGGGTCCGATGACGGTGATCATGACAGCCGTATTAACCAGTATGATGGCGAAGTACCCTGAAACAGGTATGGCGATGACGTTTACTGTTGTCATGATGGCGGGTGCATTTCAGATCTTGCTTGGAACGCTGAAGATGGGTAAATACGTTACCTTAATGCCTTACAGCGTGATCTCCGGCTTTATGTCGGGTATTGGTGTCATACTTATCAT
>NZ_JAWPON010000028.1:0-40720 GCF_033344315.1 Vibrio sp. 2132-1
CGCGGCTGCAACCCTGCTTGCTCAAAATCTATTCAAACATGGTTGTGCTTTGGGGAAATTATGAGGGGATCCCTCAGTGCTGAGCACCCAAATAAAGCCATTGAAATTAATAACAAAATATATTGGTAAAACTTTTTCATCACCCTAATTCCTAGCCTTTGTTTTTTAATGCTAATTCATAGTGCTTAGCGAAGTCTTCTAAATAGAACGGAGACTCTTTATTGATAATATCATCGGATAACTTTTCATGAATATCCTCAAACCTCTTCCAACTTTGAGCATATTTTCTAGCTGGAATAACCTTATTGATAACCGTGTCTTTCGCTAAAGCATCTGAGTATATAGAAGTAGGTTCAACAAGTGACATAACACTCGAAACCGTACCTTCAACACCTTTCATTAAGGCTTGCTCATGACTTTCGATGTCATTAAATGCTTCTTTAATGGCTGCATTTGGCTTTAAGAAGCTAGCAGTTTGACGGTTATATAAGTTATGAATCGCATCTTCTAAGTTTGCAGAAAACTTTAAAGGGTTATTTTCTGACTTACGAAATGCGGTATGACTAAGTCGATTTGTTTGCTTAAACACCGCTCTGTTATGCAGTGTTTCCATTAAACCAACTAGCATCAAAGAAAATGACTCCCCCAGTTGTTCAAACCATTCCTCTCGGTTATCGCTGGGAATCATCATTGGATCTATACCCACCCCTCTAACAAAAGCCGCAAGTTCACCCCCATTGGTATCAAAGTTGGGAGTCGATAGGTGTTCTGATTGTCGGTTAACTTTCGGTAAAGTTTCAGATACGGTGCTCTGTTTTTCGGGCTTTGGGATATCAATAAAATCATCGACTAAACCAATATCTAGCTGAAAGTCAGAAGGAACACTTTCGTTTAAGAGTTCACTAGCACTAAGGCCTAGGTCAACAAATTCCTCTTCCGATGGACTTGAGACTACTTCAGGGGGGGCGCTAGAAAGACTTTTACTTGTCTCAAGGCTGAATACATCTGTATCTGTTTGAACAGAAACTGAAATTTGATAATCCCCTAAGCTAACCATATCGTCATTGCTTAGTGCTATTTCATTTCCTTGACCCACAGGAGTTACAGCATTATTTACAAAAGTACCATTAGTTGAGAGGTCTTTTATCAAGTATTTGTCACCAAACTTAATCAGTTCTCCGTGGGTTCCGGATACCACTCTTTCAGGATCTGGTAGTGTCCAATCACATTGTTCAGACCTACCAAATGTAACCTTGGCATGTTCATCACTTGATTCAAACACGAACTCACTCTCAATCTCTGGAGTAAATTTGTGAAAACTTGTTATGGTTAAAACCAACTTCATGTAAACCTCGCCAAAGACCTGCTAGATATTATTTTTAATTTTATTATTAACTGCTTTCTTATTAACAGTAAGATTAATAAAAACCTTAATACTGCCATTGAAAATCATGCACGGAATAATGAATCATTTTTTTATCAAAGCAATCACGTATTGTTCAACAATTTTAATTATCCAACCAAGTTCAAATTTTTGACACTTAGACTTTCATCAATAAAAAAACGAATGTTAGTTTGGCCGAGAAATTCTAACATAATGACTTTTCATTGAGCAGAAAGGTATATATTCCCCCATCATTTATACGGAGTTCTTGTGATGGAAGACAGTAATAAAAACAATTCTATAAATAACGAAGAAAGCGGAGATAAAACTAAAATTGTAAAGACTCAAAAACGAGACAATGCAATTAAAACAACTAAACTCACTAATAATGAAACCTCCGTTAAAAATAAAAATGAAACAAATACAAAACTGTCTCAAAAAGAAAACACTCCGTTAGTTAATAAGAAAAAAAACAATAAAGATGACTCATTAAATAATAACAAAGATGTTATTAACAAAAGCTTAATAGGAACGACCGTTAAAAATCGGTATGAAATTGAGTCGGTTATTGGGCATGGTGGGCTTTGCGATGTTTACTTAGCTAAAGATAAGATTCTTGAATCTTCAGGTTCAGAAACACCCTACGTTGCGTTAAAAATATTACAGAAAGAGTTTGCTTCTCAACCAGAGACTGCACGCATGTTAATACGTGAAGCTCAACAAACTCAAAGGTTAAGCCACCCTAATATCATTAGGGTTTTTGATTTTGGTGTTGATGGCGAAATATACTTTTTAGTTATGGAGTATATTAACGGAGAAACATTAGAGAGTTTAATACAGCGTTCTAGGCCCCATGGGCTGAAGTTTAATGCAACTTTATCAATCCTAAATCAGGTACTCGATGCACTCTCATATGCTCACTCTCTTGGTGTAGTGCACGCCGACCTAAAGCCCGCTAATGTGATTTTAACGTCTGAGGGTAACGTTAAGCTGCTTGATTTTGGTGTATCTAAAACACATCAATTAAAGCAGGATCAATATGCGGCTAAACGTAAATCCGAAAATGTTGAAACGCTTGGTTATACTCCCAACTATGCATCACTCAACCTGTTATCCGGTAAGGAACCGAACTTAAGCGACGATATGTTTGCTCTATTTTGTATTGCTTATGAGTTATTGAGTTGCAAACACCCTTACGCAAGAACTCCAGTTAATGAAGCTCTCAAAAAGAAGATCAAGGTCTCTAAACCAACTAACATGCCTGCATCTAAGTGGCCAATATTTTCAAGCGTATTTTCAACTGGCATCATTCCGAACGAGCTGACCCCTGAGCAGTTGAAACGCAAATTGAATATGCGCTATTGGCCTATCGCTAGCGGCGCGGCAGCGAGTATATTATTAGTTAGCGGCATTGTATTTGGTTATCAGCAGCAACAAGAAACCATCGCCAATTTGGAAACCGTTATTAGCAAGCAAAATGATCAAATTGCCGGACAAGAGTGGCAGCTTGATACGCCAGAAGAAAAAAGTTTGGCACTGATTGATAGTGAAAAAAGCTTACATCCAGTCGTTAAGGCTGGCTTATTACGATTACACAAGACCTATATTCTCAGCGAGTTTGAATCTGAAATTGATCAGGTTTTGAATTCTGATGCCAACAACTACCCGAATTATGATGAAATTGAGTCCATACTTGATAAAGCAAAAACCTACTACCCTGACTCACATAAAATAGAAGTTCTTGCCTTAGATATTCAGTCAAGCAAGCACTCCACGTTACTTTCGATAGCAAGGCAAATCAACAGTCAACTTGAAAAGTCTCGGTACAGTAAAGAAGACGGCAGTAAATCCATCTATGAGCTCAAGGATGAGTTAAATCAGATTCATCAAGGTTATCCTTTCACGCCAAGTTCGTTATCTAGCGATGTTTTCGGTCAGCACCTCACTGAAGCACTCAAAAAGAAAGACGCAGCTGCACTTGTTGCTCTTATTAAGGTTGGGAACACCTTCTTTTCAAACGTAGAAGAGCATCAAGAGAACTTACAGATAAGTAATGCGATGAAAGATGCAGTGCTGGAAATGAAATTATATGAGACAGCGCTAGATTCCAACAGCCCTCTACCGTTTCCAGAAGATGCCGCTAGAATCCTGTTCCAAGAAGAGTTTGAAAACTTTTATTCTCGCCTAGAAAAGGCAAGGACGACAACTCATCTCGATAACTTGGTGAAGGATGTGGATCTGTTCTCGAAAAACTTTCCTATTGGTTTTCAGGATGTTAACGATTTAAGATTCAAAACTGCTGATAAATACTTACGCTTCTCCGATATATTGCTTAATAAGCGAAGGACTTCAAGCGCAAGACGCGCTATGAAGAAAGCCAACGAGCTTATGAAGCAAATAGAACAGGACTCTAAGCAAAGCTAGTAATACAAAAGGGACGCGAGTCCCTTTTTTGCCGTAGATTACTTGCCAATATGCAACTAGATTGCTAATTTATACTTGTACTTAATGAGGAGAGTTAGCCTTGACTGAAGGAATAGTCAAAGTTGGCGAACGTCTGGCGTCCGTATGTAACGATAGCCTTAAACTAGGACTGCAAGACACTTACCGACTCGGCGTTTTACTTGGAAACATCCCCTTTGCTACTTGTGTTAAAAACACGCGAGTTGAAGTTTTTCCATCCCTACATTTCGACCATTGCCGTTTGGATATAAGTCAAAATATCTTTAACAATGACTTTCTTTTTGTAAGTTTATCTCAAGCGACAAGCAAACTATTTCTGCTCAAATACTGGTTATGCCATTCATACCTTCGGCTAAGCCTTCATTATCCGAAACATTCCTCTACCTCAACGTTTAATAGGGGTATACATGATTAATTTTGATGTTCTCAATACATACATGGATAACGACGTAGATCTGATCGTCACTGTTTTTTCTACATACCTTGAAGATCACACGAATGATATAGAGCGTATAGATGAGCTATATGCAAGCAGATGTTGGTCAGAACTCTATCTATTAGCTCATAGTTTAAAAGGCATTCTAGAGAGTTTCGGAGAAGACACCGCGGTCATTGCGTTTCAAAGAATAGAAGAAAAAACCAGAAACGATACAGCGCCAGATAGCTCAGATATAGCTATAGTTACTAAAGAGCTAGCTGCAATTAATCAACAAATCTTCGCTTACTTGAAGAATATGCAATAAAGAAATTCAAGGCTTAACTGGGGGAAATATGGCAATGAATAATAGCAATTTCAGGGAGTTGATTGAGTCTCTCAAAGACCTAACACCAACTCAAAAAAGGTACTTACTTAGCCGTACAAAGATGGCGCTAGATGATGAAAGTAATATGTTAAACATCAGTGATATCCTAACACCAGAAGAGTTGGAGGCGTTACTATCACCAGCACCAACAACGAATACAAAATAACAATGATATACAACGCCACCGTCAGATTAACGCTAGGGACCAAGTGAAGCAAATCGACTTTGCTTGGTTGTTAGTTTCTCTCCCAATTCCTTTTCACTACAACAAACGTATTGTTTTCGAAACCTTTTTCCAATTTAAACAGGTCAGATAATTGAGCGACTAACATCAGTCCGCGACCAGAGGAGGACCAACTATCGTCATCCATTAAGTTAGGTGCCTCAATCTGTTTATTTTTATGTTGGATGAACGTCTTTTCATTGATCGGCGCTCCGCAATCAGAGACTCTAAGTTCCACGAAACCGGACACTTGGTCATCCCCAACCCTACACTCCACTTCAATTGGCTGGCCTTCTATTTCACTGTAAGAATGAATATAAGCGTTATTCATGAGCTCAACGACACAAAGCTCCAATGATTGAATTGCATTTAAGGGGATTTGATGACCCATCAAAAACCGAACAACGTCTTTGCTCGCACTTCGTGAGTGAGTAAGGGAGCTCCCGTAAGTTCGTTTAAATTCGCTCTTTGACATTCTTTTCCTTAAAATCGAGCCTCTCACCATGCCATTTTACCTGTAAAAGGCTGGCATCATCATCAAACTCATCTTCGTTGTGCCAAGATTGTACTTTTTTAAAGACGTCTCCCACTTGATCTTCAACTGGCAGCGTGCAAACAGCTTTTATACTCGATGCCAATCGTTGTAGTGAAAACATCTCCTCACCCTGCCTCGCTTCAATCAAACCATCCGAATAAAGCCACAATGCATCGCCCTCATCTAGACTAATTTGGTTACCGCTATATTCCATCGGCTGCATTGCACCAACGATAAAGTTATCGTCACCTATCTGTTCCATCGTTTTCGTACTCGCTCGCCAAACTAAGATCCTGGGGTGGCCAGCCGTGCAATAGCTAAGTCGCCCTGATTTTGTGTTAAGAATGGCGTAAGCCATAGTAAAGTAAAGTTGACTGTTTCTAGTTTGCTGATAACGCCGATTTAGCCGTTCAATCACAGATGCTGGCTCACTTACGCAATAGCCGTCATCTCTCAACTCCATCGTGATCGAATCAGGCCCCTGACTTTGAGATAGTGTCTGTTGAATAGAAAAAGCCATCAAAGCTGAAGAAATACCATGACCAGAAACATCACATACATAAAACGCAACATGGTGTTCATCGAGCTCCAAATACCCCAACATATCACCACCAATCTGGGAGCATGGTTTGTAGACATAGCTAAAATTTACATTCTGAATAGTTGATTCAGCAGGGAGTAGTTGCTCCATCAGATGACTCGCAGACTGTAGGTCTTGGTGGATTGTTTGATAGGCCGCATCTAGCTCTTTGTTTCTCTCTACGAGCTTGTTGTGCAATTCTAAAGTACGAAACCCCGCACGGATTCTGGCCTGAAGTTCCTCTACAGACGTCTTCTTATCTACGAAATCATCTGCGCCAGCATCAATGCCTTTCACGATCGAACTTTGGTCATTTCTAGAAGACAGTAGAACAAAGAAAATGTAACGTTCGCTAACTTTAGATTTTAACTGGCGACACAATTCAATACCATTAATTCCAGGCATCATTAAATCACTCAGCACAAACTGAATATCAGGGCGGTGAGTTAGCACCTCAAGCGCCGCTCTTCCGTCTTCAACTGCAACCACTTCATAGCCCTGCTTTTCCAATGCACTGCTGATGTAAAGCAGTACTGTTTTACTATCATCGACCAAAAGAATGGGTTTCATCTTCCTCCTTAATACGGTTGCTTTACTGGCTAACGCAAAACACTAGTCACTGACTGCTCATTTCTAAAACGGCTGTAGTCTTCGGCTAATAATTGGTGTTGATATCGAGTGTAAGACAACGCTTCATTAGAAATTAGTATCTGATGCTCTTTTTCGATTAACTGACTTTGCAGCCTTTCAATCTGTTCATTCTGCTGTATGTAATTGAGGTACAGTGCGAATAGACCAAAAACCGAAACCATTAACAGGGCGATTAGAATATTATTGATAGTTTTCACTTGAATACTCATGACCTCTCCTTGTCTATTATTAGACTTTCCATGATGAAAGAGAGCGTCTACGGACCAAGAGCTCGAGGCTCTAAAACGCAACGAAGCAAATTGAGGTTGTTTTTCCAATTATAGGCGATAGGAGAAAAAATAAGAAAAATCTGAAAAAATTTAAATATCCTGCTGAGTTAAGAATCGGTAAGGTGGTAGCAGCGAGCTATCATCCACTCGCTGCAATACATTAACTCTGAAATGCAGGTCTAGCTAAAATTTGGTTATACCATCGAGCAATGTTTGGCGACGTCGATAGCACATCAATTTCTAGGCCTTTAATTGCGAAACTGATCAAAATAAAGCCTGTTATATCGACAATAGTAAAATGGTCTACGGCGATAAAATAATTATGTTCAAGCCGCTTGTCTAAGACAGGCAGAAATTCATAGACGCGTTGTTTTGATTCTTCGCCCCATGCTTCAACGCAACGTTCTCTGTCTCCATAAACTCCGGTCATGTTTCGAAACGCCTGAAATGCCGCATTTAGTCCTTGGAACTCCACCACACGATGCCACATTTCCACCTGAGCACGTTCAAGCTGGTTAGCACCAAACAGCGCCAGATCATTTTCAAACGCTTCATCTAGGTAGCGACAAATCGCCACACTTTCACAGATCGTCGTACCATCATCCAGTTCGAGCAGAGGCACTTTACCGTTCACGCTTTTCGATTTAAACGGTTCAGATAGGTTATCGCCCTCACGAACGTTCAGCGCAATTCGCTCAACCTCGCCACCGATTTCCTTTAGAAAAATGCTAACTCGCTTACAACTTGGAGTCATTGCGGTTTCATAGAGCTTCATTTCACATCCTTTTATCTTTTTCTAACCGATTGGTTAGGATATACTGTAGCCAGTTTATAAACGATCAGTCAAGAACTTCACTATCAAAAATTTTCAAACAGTTGTGGGTCTGTTTGCTGAGCGAGATTTTTGATGCCGTTTGTGAGTTCACATGAATTTGGAGGCTGATACCCAAGAATAGATGGGTATTCATCATATTGGTTCAGTTCGAACGCTAGAGGTTCTCTGTACCATCCCTCCAAAGCAATTTAATTACCCGATAAGCAGACCCAGGCAGGTAATTTATGGCAAGAAAAGCCAACTTCGACCGAGATGAAAAGCTTCTCGTGGCTATGGATGTGTTTTGGCGCAAGGGCTTTGCGAACACGTCTATCTCGGATCTCACCGACGAGTTGAACATCAACCGCTTCAGTCTTTACAACACCTATGGTGACAAGCAACAGCTCTACTACGAAGCGCTCGATACTTACTTAAAAAAGGTCTCACTACCGTCACTGAATGATTTGGAAAAAGACGATGCGTCTTTACCTGAGTTGGAATCGTTCCTTAAATCTTTTGCTGAACTGCAACGCAAACGCAACTGTGGGTGTTTTATCCAAAATGCGTTGATTGAGCACGCTGGTGAAGACGATGATGTACTGCGTAAAGGGCATTTCTTATTTGACCATCTTATAGACATCATTGCGGATGCACTGACTAATGCGCAGAAAGAAACCTTAGTGCCAAAAACGCTGAAACCAGAAGAACTCGCTCGTTTTGTTCTCAACAACATGCAAGGTATGCGTGTACTTGGCAAAGCCAAACGTTATGCCGACTTGGATACGGCGCTTTCCTGCTTGCTGGTTTTGATTAGGAAGTGACATGTCGATTGAAGTTATAGCAGTACGTCTTACCAAAGGCATGGACTTAAAGCTGAGCCTAGCGAAATTGGTCGAGCAGCATGGTATCAAAGCAGGCTCGATTGCTTCATGCGTTGGCTGTGTCTCTCACCTCAACCTTCGTTTGGCAGGAGCAGAGAGTACGTTAACCAAACAAGAGCCATTTGAAATCGTCTCTGTGATGGGAACCCTAACGGCTGAACATCAACACGTTCATATCTCGGTGTCTGATTGTGAAGGACGAGTTTGGGGTGGGCATTTGCTGGAAGACACAGTGATTGATACTACCGCAGAATTGATCATCCATTCTTACTCAGAACTTGAGTTCACTAGAGCGATGGACGACTCGACTGGCTATACCGAACTACAAGTGAATCCTTCCAAATAATTAAAAGCTCCAGAGCCTTACAGTGTGGTCTCTGGAGCTTTATTCGCTTATCTCTTACGCTAAGAATTTACTCATATCGAGCAGGCAAATTTCTAGGATCATTCTTCGACTAAATAACAAACCTGATTATCGTCGACTGTTACTTGCCACGTTTTTAGACAGTGCGCTTCGTTTTCTAAGCACTCCCCGCTCGTTAAGCTGAAATGCTGTTTGTACAGTGGTGACGCAACACACATCTCACCATCAATATCACCGACAATCCCTCGACTCATCACATAAGCCTTACCAATTGGGTCCCAATCTTGAACGGCGTAAACACCGTTATCGGGAATGTAGAATAACGCGACATGCTCGCCTTCAATCAACACCGTGGCACCGATGAACGGCATTAGGTCATCAAGCTGACACAATTTCACTTTGGTTAAAGCTGTCATTTACACCTCCTGTTTCACGGGTATACGCTGACCACGCACACGTTGGTACGGTAAGACTTTGCTGCCCGACGTGCTGTTCAAGAAAGGACGGAAGCGTTGCAATTTTTGAGGATTATCCAACGTACTCTTCCACTCACATTGATAAGTATCTACGACGCGCGCCATCTGTTCATCCAAAGAATCACATAGATTTAGAGAGTCATCCAAAATCACTTGTTTAAGGTAATCTAAGCCCCCTTCCATGTTCTCCATCCACACGGACGTGCGCTGTAAGCGATCAGCAGTGCTGACGTAGAACATCAAAACCCGGTCGATCATGGTGATCAACTCTGATTTGGATAAGTCGGATGCAAACAAATCAGCGTGTCTTGGTCTCATGCCGCCATTACCACAAACGTATAGATTCCAGCCGTTTTCGGTGGCGATCACCCCAATGTCTTTACTTTGCGCTTCTGCACACTCGCGAGTACAGCCCGATACGGCAAACTTAAGCTTATGGGGCGCTCGCAATCCTTTGTAGCGGTTCTCTAACTCAATAGCTAATCCGACCGAGTCATCAACACCATAGCGACACCAAGTAGAACCCACGCAAGATTTCACGGTGCGCACCGATTTGCCGTAGGCGTGCCCGGTTTCAAAACCAGCATCAATTAAGGTTTGCCAGATTTCAGGAAGCTGTTCTAACTGCGCACCAAATAAATCCACGCGCTGACCGCCAGTGATCTTGGTGTACAGATCGTATTGCTGAGCAACTTCGCCTAGCACGATGAGTTTGTCTGGTGTGATTTCGCCACCTGGCACACGAGGTACAATCGAGTAAGAGCCATCTTTTTGCAGGTTAGCCATGAAAGCATCGTTAGAATCTTGCAGAGATTGATGTTGAGGCTCCATGATGTGTTCATTCCACAAAGAAGCAAACACAGATGCCGCTGTCGGCTTACAGATATCACACCCATGCCCTTTGCCATGCAGTGCAATTAAGGTGTCGAAGTCTTTGATTTGTTCCACTTGGCAAATATGGAACATCTCTTGGCGACTAAGCTCAAAGTGCTCACAAAGGTGGTTGTTAACCTCTACCCCCATGGCTGCCAATTGAGTATCCAATACCGACTTCACCATATTGCTACAGCCACCACAGCCAGTACCGGCTTTAGTGTTGGCTTTAAGGTCCGTCAGGTTGGTAGTGCCAGCTTGAATCTCGGCAACTAAGTCGCCTTTTGTGACGTTGTGACAAGAACAGATGATGGCGCTGTCTGGCATCTCTCCGTCCAGCATTCCGGTATCAAACAGCAGGTTCGCTGCGTGGTCTGGCAAGACAGTTTTGTTCAAATAACACTGTAAGAGCGCATCGTAGTCGCTATTGTCACCGACGAGAATCGCACCAAGTAATTGGGTGCCGCTCGCATCAACCACCAGCTTTTTGTAGATGCCTGCGACCGCATCTTGCAAGACCATTTCTTGTGCGCCTTCGGTTTGCATTTGTGCATCGCCGATAGACGCCACATCTACCCCAAGTAGTTTGAGTTTGGTGCTCATGTCTGCACCTTTAAAACCTTCGCTCGGCATACCAGTCAAGGCATCGGCAGTGGTTCTCGCCATGGTGTAACCGGGTGCGACTAAACCAAATATCTTCTGCTCCCAAAGGGCACATTCGCCAATCGCGTATATGTTCTCATCGCTGGTTTGGCATTGGTTGTTAATCACAATGCCGCCTCGCTCGCCTACTTCTAGCTCAGCCAGCCTTGCCAACTCATCTTGAGGGCGAATACCTGCGGAAAAGACAATCACATCCACTTCGAGAGGATCTTTGTCTTTAAACACCATACGATGCTTAGCCGTTTCACCATCGCAGATTCGCTCCGTACCCGTCGAGGTGTGAACGGTTAGCCCTAGCGCTTCAATCTTCTCTTTTAACACTAAGCCAGCACCATCGTCTAACTGCACGGGCATCAGGCGGGGAGCAAATTCAATAACGTGAGTTTCTAACCCCAATAGCTTGAGTGCGTTTGCCGCTTCTAAACCCAATAAGCCACCGCCAATCACTGCGCCTGTTCTTGCGGCTTCACATGCCTTTTTGATTTGTGAAAGATCATCAAGCGTGCGATAGACAAACACGTTGTCTCGGTCTTTACCTTCAATTGGCGGCACAAACGGGTAAGAACCGGTCGCGAGCACGAGTTGGTCGTAACCCAGCACATCTTCACCATCAAGCAGAATACGCTTTTGCTCTCTGTCGATGCCTGTTACTTGGCTGCCAAGTACGAGTTGGATGCCATGCATGTCGTACCATTCTTGGTTACTCAGCATCAAATCATCATGAGACTTACCCGCAAACAAAGAGGACAACTGTACACGGTCATACGCAATAAAGCGCTCTGCACCAATAACGGTAATTCGGTGCTCCAAATGCGCGTTTTTCTGCACTAATTGCTCGACGAGGTGTTGCCCGACCATACCGTTACCTACCACAACGATGTGGCTCAATGCGTTCTTTACTGGAATCGTTAAAGGACTGTTCATCGCTGCCTCCTTATGCCGTTTGCGCTGCGGTTTTGGGTTTGTCTTCTTTCGAAGCAGGAATCTCGACTTTGGATTGCTTCTCATAAAGGAACTTCAACACAGCTTGTCGACACTTCTGATACTGCGCATCATCTGCCAGTGCGACACGCTCACGAGGGCGAGGTAGATTTACTTCTAACACTTCTCCAATGGTTGCTGCCGGTCCGTTAGTCATCATCACGATTTTGTCAGATAGCAGCACAGCTTCATCCACGTCATGGGTAATCATGATGACGGTATTGTTTAACTCGGCTTGAATCTTCATCAGTGCATCCTGTAAATGCGCACGAGTTAACGCATCCAACGCGCCAAATGGTTCATCCATCAATAAAACCTTTGGTTGAAGTGCCAGTGCTCTTGCGATGCCGACTCGCTGCTTCATACCACCAGAGATTTCATCCGGCTTTTTGTGCGCGGCATGCTGCATTTGAATCAACTCCAAATAGTGATTCACTTGCTCCTGAATCCACGCTTTGCCCTTTTTGCCGGCAATTTGTTTTACAGCTAGCTCAACGTTTTGATATACGGTGAGCCAAGGCAACAATGAATGGTTTTGGAACACCACTGCGCGGTCTGGTCCCGGCCCTGCCACTTCTCGCCCATCGACGATCACGCCGCCGTCTGTTGGCATGTGTAGCCCTGCAACTAAGTTCAATACCGTTGATTTACCACAGCCAGAGTGACCAATCAGCGATACAAACTCGCCCTTATTGATTTGTAAATCGACGTTCTTAAGCGCGATGAACTCGCCATCTGGCGTTGGGAATCGCATCCCTAAACGCGTTAGATCTAATAATGCTTTTTCCATGATCTTTTCCCTTATCTCAACGCTTGTTGTTTATTCCAAGACAGCCACTTTTGAAGTTGCAGCATGCCTCTATCGAGCATCAAACCGATAAAACCAATAGTGATGACTGCCACCATGATGCGCCCCAATGATGCTGAACTGCCGTTCTGGAACTCATCCCAAACGAACTTGCCTAACCCAGGGTTCTGAGCGAGCATTTCTGCCGCAATCAACACCATCCAAGCGATACCTAAAGAGAGACGTAAACCTGTGAAGATCATTGGAATGGCAGAAGGTAAAACGATGGTGCGAATGTGTTGCCACCACGAAAGTTGAAGCACTTTACTCACGTTGATTAAGTCTTTATCAACGCTCGTTACACCCACTGCGGTATTTATCAGCGTCGGCCATAAGCTACACAGCGCTACAGTGATCAGAGAGTTAATGAACGACTTAGCAAACATCGGGTCATCACTCACATAAGTGGCACTTACAACCATAGTGACGATAGGCAGCCAAGCTAAAGGTGATACGGGCTTGAGCAGTTGAATGATTGGGTTGAACGCTTGATACAGCCCTTGATTAAGACCAAGCACGATGCCAAGTGGAATCGCGATAACCGTCGCCAGCAAAAAGCCCGCAGTCACAGTCACTAAGCTTGTTATGATTTGATCGAAGAACGTCGGCTTACCTGTGTAGGGACGAATCTTCACTTCCGCGTCTGGATTCTTGGCTAACTTCGCAGCATTGCGTTTTTCCTGACGCTCGATAAACGCTTGTTCCTTTTCTCGCTCTTGCCAATGGTCATCGACAAGGTTGCTGAACTGCTGAAAAGTTTGCACAGGTCCCGGTAGCGTACCTAATGAAGTTTGCACTTCTCTCGCTGCTAAGTGCCACATTGCCAAAAAGATCAGCAAGCCAATGACGGGCAAAAGCACCAGCCGACTTCGGTTCACTACTTGCTTAGCAGGAAACAGGGAAATGACATTACTAGACATACTCACTCCTAAGAAATTTACATCCTTGTTGCCACAAGCGAATTCCCTCGCCTGTGGCGTTTATCGTTATGGTTAAACCTTGTCTTTTCCTTTAAGCCCGATAGAGAACTTCTCTAGATATTTATTTGGCTCGCGACCGTCATAAACGATGTTGTCGATAAAGTGTGTTTGTGGCGCACGGAAACCATCTTCAGCACTAAAATCTGGGAAGTCTTTTTTGCTCAACACACCATCTTCAATCAGTGCTTGAGCCGCTTGTTGGTAAATGTCCGGACGGTAAACCTCTTTTGCGACATCCATGTACCAATCATCGGATTTCTCGCTTGAGATTTGCCCCCAACGGCGCATTTGAGTCAGGTACCAAATCGCATCGCTGTAATACGGATACGTGGCGTTATGACGGAAGAACACGTTGAAGTCTGGCACGTCTCGTTTGTCACCTTTCTCGTATTCAAATGTGCCCGTCATTGAGTTGGCGATAACTTCGGCATCGGCTCCAACGTATTCGCTTTTTGATAGCATCTTCACTGCTTCTTGGCGGTTGGCATTGTCGTTTTCATCCAACCAATGCGCCGCTCGAATTAAGGCTTTCACTACGCGTATGTGTGTGTTTGGATACTTCTCAGCCCAAGCTTTGGAAACACCGAATACTTTCTCTGGGTTGTTCTTCCAGATCTCGTAATCGGTCACGACTGGTGTGCCAATGCCTTTGAATACGGCTTGTTGGTTCCATGGTTCGCCTACGCAGTACCCTTTGATCGTGCCCGCTTCCATTGTCGCTGGCATTTGTGGTGGCGGTGTAACACTCAAAAGAACGTCAGCATCCAACTGGCCACTGTTATCGCCTGAGTCTGGTGCGTAAAAGCCTGGATGAATCCCACCTGCCGCTAACCAGTATCGCAACTCATAGTTGTGCGTCGATACAGGAAACACCATGCCCATGTTGAACGGTTTACCTTTATCCAGATAGCTGTCGACCACAGGCTTCAGTGCATCCGCTTTGATTGGGTGAACAGGCTTGCCATCCGGTTGTTTTGGAATGTATTGCTTCATCTGCTCCCAAGTATCATTGGAAACCGTGATTGCGTTGCCGTTCAAATCCATACTGAACGCAGTAATCACTTCTGCTTTTGTGCCAACACCAATCGTTGCGCCCAATGGCTGACCAGCAAGCATGTGCGCGCCAGCAAGCTCACCGTCGATGACTCGGTCTAATAGCACCTTCCAGTTTGCTTGTGCTTCTAAAGTGACGTACAAGCCTTCGTCTTCAAAAAAGCCTTTCTCATAAGCAACCGCCAGCGGTGCCATATCGGTTAACTTAATAAAACCAAACTTCAGGTCTTCAATTTCTGGCTCACCCAACTCTGCCTTTACGCTGACCGTGGTGAATACCGATAACGAAATTGCTGACACTTTCAGCATCGAACTCCATTTCATTGGTTTGCTCCCATAAAAAAAGCGCCACTACTCCGAAGAGCAGTAGCGCCGTTGCTAAGTCTACAATTACCGCCGTTGATAATTGAGATAAGCGATTCAACAATAAACCCAATTCTTCTAATCCAATTACTGTGCCAACTTATTTTTTACAGTAAATACAATAGATTAATATATCTTGTCGTTTGTTATTCCCTGTTATTGCTTGCTGATAGTGCAACACGCACCACGTTAGAAAACGCCCCCTACCCCCAAAGTGGTAGAACAACTAATCCAACACTTCCAAAGTAGTTATCAAATTCTTGGCAACCTGTGCGAGCGTTTGGCTCGATTGCATGGCTGAATTTCTTAGCGCTTTATAAGCCTGATCTTCATCAACGCTGTGCATCTTCATAAGCAGACCTTTGGCTTTTTCCACCAGCTTGCGCTCTTCAATCTTATTGGTCAGTAATTCAATTTCCGATTGCATACTTTCGAATTTCGCTCTCACTAGTGTCGCATGTTCAATCCAAGGCTGAAGCGCAAACTCACTATCGTGCGGCATGAGCACATAGTCCATTTTTTCTGATAACCGATTGATATCATTAGATGATAACTGCTTTAAGACGATAAGAAGTGGTGCCGATTTTCTGCGGCAGAAATCGACGATCAAACGCAGTTCCGCGGTTGGTTGCTGCCATCCAACCACAACGCTTGCCGACGGTTCTCGTTGCATTAACGTTTCTAGTTGTGCCAATTGGCAGCCGATGATGTTGTCGTAATCTTTGCTCAATAAGCCGGACAATCGAGCCTGCTCTTGGAGGCTATCACAACATACTATGATGGGTGTTTTTGACGTTGATTGAGTCATGCACATTCCTTGTTTATATCTCACTCACTAAGAGAGACATAACAAGGAATGTGCCAACTAAAGTAGACGCGCTTTAACTAGAGGCGAGATGTTCTTTGAAGAAGCCGAGTGTGCGCTCCCAAGCGAGTGCTGCTTCTTCCGGTGCGTAGCGTGCTGTTGAGTCGTTATGGAAGCCGTGGTTGACGTTCTCATACATTAGCGCTTGATACTGAGCGTCGGTTGCAATTAACTGCTGCTCATAGGCAGGCCATGTGTCGTTAACACGCTTATCGAGCCCTGCAAAGTGAATCATCAAAGGCCCTTTGACTTGCTTTTGGATCTCTTGCGCCGCTGGTGTTCCATAGAAAGGCACACCTGCATCGAGCTCTTCTGGCATTACCGCTGCAAGCATGTTGACAATGTATCCACCGAAGCAGAATCCAACCGCGCCCAATTTACCGTTTCCACCCTCGTATTGTTTGAGGAAGTTAGCGGCTGCAATAAAGTCTTGTTCTATCTTGGCTCTGTCCATATCTTTCTGCATAGCGCGACCCTCATCGTCGTTCCCCGGATAGCCGCCGAGTGGATAAAGCGCGTCTGGAGCGAAAGCAATAAAGCCATCTTTTGCAAGTCGTCTTGCTACATCTTTGATATAAGGGTTCAGACCTCGGTTTTCATGAATCACCAACACGGTCGGCGATTTCAAGGTCTTCTTCTGTGGCATCACCAAATAACCACGCCCTTCTCCATGCCCATTTGGAGATGGAAAGGTTTCGTAAGTTGCTTTGATGTCAGGATCGTTAAATGAAACTTGTTCTGCGAGTGCGTAATTCGGGGTTAACGCATCGACCAGTGCTGTCATACTAAAGCCGAGCACAGCAAGGCCACCCAGCCTATTAAGAAACTCACGGCGCGTGATTTTTCCGTGGGCGTATTCGTCGTACCAATCGAAGGCTTCTTGCGGGATCGGGTGAGAAGCCTTTTCACTAGGAGTGGTATGCTTTAGAACCATTATCCATGTCCTCTGTGTCTTACCATATGGGAATTTCTAATTCTCAAACGCGAAGTAAAGAATGAGCGCAATTGAGGTCAAAACTGCAGTTTCACCTCTCTGATACGGGCAAGGTGGTGAAACACATCATTGGCGAGCTAGGATCTTTTACCTTCTTCAAACAATAGATAATGGATTCAGATTCAACAACTTTGCGTCGTTGGTTTTACATTAATTGACAATAGTGCGTTATTGTTGGCCACAATAGGCTTGCCAGTATGAGAAGGCACGTTCGAATGCTTTTTCTCTGTCGTGCATTTGTGCAAACAAGACCACTGTCATGGTGGCAAGAACCGTATTCGCCATTTGGTTCATGTCATCTTCTGACGTCCCAAACGGGCAGTTTGTAGGCATTGGCACCTCAGACAGCATTTGTTCCGTCCAGTAGTGCGATGTCACGCCGCTTGTTTGGCTTAACCATACCGTTTGGCTTACTTTCGGGTTGTATTCTGACTCACCCGATTGTCCTTTGAATGACACAACGGCATGAGCGGTTTGACCAATCTCGTATTCGACTTCAGCATGAAGTTGTTGAAACCCAGGATGGAAGCTACCACGAATACCAACCGTCGCCTGCCCCGGATTCAATGCACGAACCACGGTATTAATCGGCGTTCTAAGCCCATAACGATTCTTCCAACCGATCATGGTTTCTGCTTGAGGAGCGAACGCACTGAGCGGCAGATACACGATGTTTTGCGTTTCTAAGACACGCTTTGCTTCTTCTGCTGATTCCGCTTTCTCGATAGCAAACTTGTCGAGGTAATCTTCTGCGTGTGAACGTCCAGATTGGCGGTCGTGATAGCCGTGCATCAGCACTTTATGGCCATTATCGGCGAGGATCTTCGCTGCCAACAGGTGCCAAGGTTGACCTGCCGCTTCACGTTTGCCTGCATAACATGGCCAATCAATGTCCGCACCAATAGCAGGCATGCGGGATTGGAATGCTTTCACAAAGCCAGCGATTTCTTGTTGAGTTTCGTTCTGTACGCGGATCAGCATCAATAACATTGCCATCTGATCGTCGTCGCACTCACCGTTTAGGTATTCATCCATAACTCGAAACGCTTGGTCAAAGTTCAGTGGTTTTCTACCACGTTCGCCACGACCGACTGTTCTAATACATTCCAAAATGCTGCTCATATTCCCTCGTATTCCGTCACTGACTGTACGGTTTCTATTAGTTGTTCGCGCAGTTTGACAACTTCTCCCATCACAATCAATGCTGGGCTCACGCCTTTAAGTGTAATCGATAAATCATTGAGCTGATTGAGTTGTGTAACGTGCACTTGTTGTTGAGGGCTACAACCATGAGTGATGATCGCGACTGGGAAATCTGCTCTCAAACCGGAGTTGATTAATCCCGTTTGTATTTGCGATGACTTTTCTAACCCCATATAGAAGACTAACGTTTGTCCGCTTTGCATCAGTTGGCTCCACGCTTCAAATGCACCTGTTACCACTTGCCCTGTAACAAAGGTAACGCTGCGAGCAACGCCACGATGAGTCAGCGGAATCAAGCTGTTTGCTGAACATCCAATCGCAGCAGTAATACCGGGGATGACTTCGTACGCGACTGAGTTTTTGACGAGCGCTAACGCCTCTTCGCCTCCACGACCAAATACAAAAGGATCTCCCCCTTTTAAGCGCACAACTCGCTTTCCTTGTTGAGCGAGCGATACTATCAAATCACAAATTTCTTCCTGACCAATACTAGGTTGTCCGCATCTTTTGCCCACGTAAATCCAATCAGCTTGTGGCGAAGCCAACTCCAAAATATCTTTGTTAACCAAACGGTCGTACAGCAGCACCTCTGCCGACATAATCGCTTTCACTGCCTTTACGGTTAACAAGTCAGGATCGTGCGGCCCTGCTCCAACAATCGAGACAAAACCTTTGTGGTTCGCATCTAGATCTACTGAATGGTCTCCTAAAAGTTGGTTCAGTTTGCTTGCTTGGTCATGCTTAGAAAAGCGAGACGAACGTTCTTGTTTCTGACTCGCTTGTCCTTTCTTAAACCAAGACTTTTGATAAGGCGCTTCCATGTGCTTATCCTCTTTATGACTTACTTTATTTGAATAGCCAGACTTTGCTGGTTCGCTTGCTGTTTGCCCTTTTGATGCTGATGGCTGTCGACCATTTGTTTGATTTGAGAGACGCACGAGCCACAGTTAGTGCCGCATTTGAGTTTGTTTTGAAGTTGAGTCAGTGACGTGCAGTCTTGTTTCTCCATCGCGTCATGTATTTGTTTATCAGTGACACGGAAACAACTACAAACCAGTTTGGCACTGCTTTGCGATTGAGTGATGGTAAGCAGTTGCGATAGCTCCATCGGTTTGCCAATCAAGCCGGTAAAGTTGGTGTAGTCGGTTTGAATCGGTTCACTAGACACCACCAAAACAGAGCGAATGATACGAACGTCTCCAACAAGGTCGTAATCCACCGCTAGCCAACCCTGGGCAATATCTATCGTAATTCTGCAGCTCTTTTCCGTTCGACAAAAACTCTGCTTCTTTGGTCGCTTATCGTGTGCAAAGCGCCAAATGCCCAAATTGCTTTCTGCTTGAAATGCGCTGTAGAGAAATTTACCGGAATCAAACTGTGTACCGATGAACATACCGTAGGTTTTTACCGCCGAATCTTGCACTTCAACATAAGATGACTTAAACGCAGGCTGCCCAGAAATAGGGTCTTTTGCGCTGTTTACTATTGCGTTAACACCGCTTTCACCGCCATATCGACCCGCCCAGTGCATTGACATAAATAGCTCTTGAAAACCCAAACCTTCATCAATGGCAACTTTGGCATAAATACTGGTGTTTGAAGTAGGCTGAAACAGCTTGGTGAGTTGTCCTGCTTTTAAGCGATTTTGAGTAGCAGAGAGAGTGTTCATGTACACGGTTGGTTCTAACTCAGAGGCGGCAAGGTGGGCGATATGCCCTGTGCGCGTCATGGTATGCCATTGGTCGCGTTGTCTGCCCGTATTGAGCCACCAGCCTTTTGTTCTCTCTAAACGCGTTGGAGATTCACTGGTCACGACAAAACGCGCTTTACCATCTGGGTGCGAATAGACGCCATCAGCAAAAGGACGCTCTCCTCCCCATTGTGTCGGCACCCACTCTTCGTATTCTTGCTCAGTTAAGTTCGAGTGTTGAGACAGGTCGAGCTTCAATGGCGAATCTGCATTCATGCCTGTCATTGCCGCATATTCCCTGAATACCGACCGCTCAGAAGTAAATGCAAAACCATTTTGTGTCTTTTCCAATGCACACAGAGCTTGTCCGACTTGGCTTATCGCCCACCAATCTGATTTTGCTTCACCCGGAGGCGCTTGAAACTGGCGCTGCCTAGAAAGTCGACGCTCAGAGTTGGTTACCATGCCTTGCTTCTCACCCCAACCAGCGGCGGGCAGCAACAGATCCGCGTAATGCGCTACATCCGAATCCGCTGTGATATCCGAAACAATCACAAACGGACAAATCTCTAGTGCACGTTTTACCAATTGGTTATCTGGCAAAGAGACAACAGGATTGGTTGCCATGATCCAGAGAACTTTAATCTCACCACGTTCTACCGCCTCAAACAGTTCAACAGCTTTTAAACCGGGCTGAGTGGCAATTTCTGGTGAATCCCAAAACGCCTGCACTTGCTTTATAGACTTTGCGTCAAAAGCACGATGAACCGCTAACTGGTTTGCCAATCCACCGACTTCTCGCCCACCCATCGCATTGGGCTGACCTGTAATAGAAAACGGCCCACAACCTGACTTGGCAATTTTACCCGTCGCCAAGTGTGCATTAATGATTGCATTGCCTTTGTCGACGCCATTTTCGGCTTGGTTTACCCCTTGGCAAAACAACGTAATTGCGGTTGGGCTTTGCGCAAACCATTGGAAGAATGTCGTGAGTTTTTCTTCTGAAATGCCAATGGAAGACGTCAAATTAGTGACATCGTAACGCAAATCAGAAACTTCTTCTCTAAGTGCATTAAATCCGTCGGTATAAGAATTTATGTATTCAGAATCAATCAATTGTTGTTCAATAAGAAACTTGAGCAGCCCATTGAAGAGTGACACATCACCATCGTTTTTAATCGGTAGATGCAAATCCGCTTGCTGTGCGGTGACCGTTTCACGCGGGTCAATGACCACCAGCTTGAGGTTAGGATTGTTTTCTCTCGCTTGTTGAATACGTCGGAATAAAACAGGGTGCGTCCAAGCGGTATTAGCACCGCAAATGATCAATAGCTCAGTCTTATCAATATCGTCGTAATTGACGGGAACGACATCTTCACCAAATGCTCGTACATGAGCCGCAACCGCCGAAGACATACACAAACGCGAGTTCGTATCGATGTTTGCGCTGCCAACATAGCCTTTCATGAGTTTGTTGGCGACGTAATAGTCTTCCGTTAACAACTGCCCTGACACGTACATCGCGATGGAATCCGGTCCAAACTCCGCTTTCGCTTGATGAATCTTTTCAGCAATCAGATCCGTGGCTTGTTGCCATTGCACCTCTTGCCCTTGAGGTCGTTGCTTGGTGACAAGCTTTGGATACAACAAGCGCGAAGGCATATTCAAGCTCTCTGCCAGCGCGACACCCTTCACGCACAGTGATCCCGCATTTGCAGGATGACACGCATCCCCAACGATTCCTTTCGCATTGACCTCGACACCACATCCAACACCACAATAGGGACAAGTGGTTTTTTTGCATCCTTGCGACATAACACCTCCAGTGCGATTCAGCCCAACTTACTAGCAAAAAAAAGCCTCTCCCGAATCGAGAGAGGCAGCAATGCCTTTAACGCTGTTAGTACATTTTCAAAAAGTAATACCCTATACCGCTCTCGCCTGCTATTAAGAGCGGCGCATCGAGTTATCGATGAACGTTTATGTAAAGCAAGTGAGGTGCCAAGATTAAAAACCCTTACCATACAAAGGGTTAGCTTAAAACCAATTATAGCAACGTAATGCTACGCACTGATTGTGTGCAAATTTCGGTCATTATCGTGCAGTATTACTTTACTAATTCCATAACTAACCTGGATTCTTCGTCACCAAAATAATGCGCTTCTTCTTCTAACGTTTTAAAGCCAAAGGAGAGGTATAAAGACAATGCAGGTTGGTTCTTAGGATCGACAGTCAATTTCACGCTTGAGCCTAACGTCAACGACGCAATAACGTTTTCTAGGAGGGAACGCGCAATACCTTTACCTCTATGTTGAATATCGACGGCCAATGACATGATCCAATATTGATGTGCATTTGTGCTAGTCGTTAGCAATATATACCCTGCGACCTGCTCTCCCTCTTTTGCTACCAGTAAACTCTCTCCCCAACAATCAAAAGCTTGCCGAAAGAAAAATTGAGGATAGGCGTGTTCTCCAAATAAAGTATTTTCGAGCTTATATATGGCAAATAAGTCCTCTTTTTGCGCAGACAAGATGTCCATTCAATGACTCCTTCTTTAACATGAATGGCAGCAGTATACCTAAATCTCATCTAAATGACGGGACACAAACATCTCAATTAAGTGCTTAAGAAATGTAATATTCTTCCTGAAAATTAGGCCTAACTCACTTAGAACATACATCCGTGATTAAGTTTTAACCGCAAAATCAAAAACCACACAAGATGAAAATTTCAATACATATAACCATTAAATGCATTACATTTAAGAACTTTATTCTGGTTTATTGAAAAATTCATAGTTGGATAATTTACAACCACCCCAAATTCACAGCATTATTCACCAAGCTTCGCGTGTGATAATAAACACTAAAACCTTTACCATTTTCAGCATTATTATTTTTATAAAAGCGAGTTTTAAAGTGAAAGAATCTCGAAATGCCTTAAATCCTAGTGAAATAAACACAACCACAGCTTGGTCAAAACATGATACACATTGGGTTCTTAGCCTATTTGGAACAGCCGTTGGCGCAGGCATCCTGTTTCTGCCAATTAACCTTGGGATTGGTGGTTTTTGGCCTTTAGTCGCGATGGCAGTACTTGCTTTTCCAATGACCTATCTTGCGCACCGTGGCTTAGCTCGTTTTGTACTATCTTCTAAGATCAAAAACGCAGACTTCACTGATGTAGTGGAAGAGCACTTCGGCGCAAAAGCAGGTCGTTCTATTTCACTGCTGTATTTTCTTTCGATCTTCCCAATCCTGTTGATATATGGGGTTGGAATAACAAACACAGTAGATAGCTTCATGGTAAATCAGGCTGATATGGCTTCTTTACCTAGACCTTTGCTTTCTGGCGTACTAGTGTTTGCACTAATTGCTATTATGATGGCGGGTGAAAAAGTAATGCTACGGGCCTTTGCCATCATGGTGTTCCCACTTGTTGCCATTCTTGCCTTTCTATCATTTTACTTAATACCGAACTGGACCATGCCTGTCATGGATGTGCCAGAAGCGTCAGCTTTTGCTAGCACTATGTGGTTAGCAGTTCCTGTAGTGATTTTCTCGTTTAGTCACGCAGCTGCAATTTCAAGCTTTGCAAATGTACAACGTCGCCATTACGGTAAGCAGGCAGATGCCAAATCCGAAGTTATTCTTCGTCGCACTAGCATTATGCTGATTGCCTTTGTTCTTATTTTTGTATTTTCCTGTGTACTAACACTGTCACCTGAACAATTGGCTCAAGCAAAAGAACAAAACGTATCCGTATTGTCTTACTTAGCGAACGCAACCGATAATCCATTTATTGCAACACTTGGTCCTTTAGTAGCGTTTGTTGCTATCACTTCATCTTTCCTTGGGCATTTTTTAGGTGCGCGTGAAAGCTTAAATGGTTTAATTAACAAGCATTTTAACCTATCTGAGAAGCGTGTTGATCGTATCAGCGTGGCAGCACTGTTCTTCTCAATCTGGGCGGCCGCGATCATGAACCCAAGTATTCTTGGTATGATGGAAGCATTGTCAGGGCCTGTTATTGCAATGATCTTATTCATTATGCCAATGTTAGCGGTGTATAAAATCGAGGCGATGAAACAATATCGAGGAAATGTCTCTACTTACTTTGTTCTAGCAGCAGGCATTGTGGCGGTAAGTGCATTGATTTTTAGCTTCTTCAGCTAATAACTAAAGACTAGCTTGGATTTTCAGGGGAATACCTTACACAAGGTTAAGGTGATTCCCTGAATTTTCTTACTCTTTAAAAGGTAATCATCGTTACCCTTGACTCTTAAATAAGAGCGAAAACACCCGCAATCATAAGCACTGAAGCGATGCAGGTACGGCCGATAATGCCGAAGTGCGAAGGTTGAATCATTTCATTATGCATAGTTAATCTCCTATTTATTATAAAAGCCATTTTTTATTGGCTTAATAACACTATGTCTAATATCCAGTTTTTTAACAACCCATACAAACATTAAATATTTATGACAGAAACGTAATTTTTTACACTTCGCCCTGATTTTGAGCGATGAATCCGCGGCTTAAATCATTAGATTGAGTCCACCGAATATGCTCGCCTACCTGTCATCGTTACCTTATCTATACCATCGCCTAATCATTGCATAAGTTTTCAATAGATTTTGTTTTATAAATCATAATATTATAGAGATCCTTCTCGTATCTCACTCCCAAAACACTTTGCCACTGGGAATCCATCCGCACTTAACCAACAAGAAATGGTAGACTTAACTGGTATTCGGTTAAGAGATCACATTTTATTAATACGCTCATGCACTTCTCAATTAAAAAACTGGCTTGCGCACTTTGTACTGCACTTGGACTTTTCTTGCATCCGACTAACGTACTGGCGAGTACCGAAAAGCAAGCTTATCTGGAAGAACACATTTCAGCAGAAAGCAAGCCCATGTTAAAACTCTACTTTCGCTCGATGGGTAAGCCGCGATCAATTCAAAAAGATGAGTTAAATGCGCCACAGAATGCATCAGCGGAGTCTCTTGCTCTGTATTACTTTGCACGAAAGTACCTTAAGCGTTACGAAGGCGTTCCATTACCGAAAGATATGCCCGATTTAATCGAATTCGGTAAAAAGCACCATTTGGAATGGGTCGTCGCTGAAGCACAGCTCAATAAGGCTGTAACAATGATTGAGCAAGACGATAACTGGAACGCAGAATTGTTACTCCATGACGTTGTTTCTACAGCCCGTGATCTTGGTTATCTAGCATTAGAAGGCCGTGCTTACCGCTGGTTAGGCAATCTAGAAGTATCTCGAAATCAACTACGCAGTGGCCTAAAATATTATCGCAATGCCTATGAGTTATTAGAAAAAACAGTATTTGAAATACAAGTCGCGATGACACTGAACAACATTGGGACGGTCTACATCGACGCATCAGATTGGGCTCGGGCCAACAGTTACCTAACGCAAGCTCTCGACACTTACCTAGAGAGCGAATATCAATACGATAATAGCTTTTTTATGGGGGTTATCTACGCAAACCTTAGCATCGTTCACTCGAGCCTCGGAGATAACAGAAAAGCGGAATATTATTTCAATGAAGCCATTCGACTTTCAATGCAAACGGGGTCTGACACAGTCAAGCACCACTCTTTATCCAGCTTTTCACAAATGTTGAGCTCGGTAGGAAAAATTGATGATGCATTAATGGTCGCACAACGTTGCGTAGACCTGCCCATTCCAAAAAATCTAGAAATGCTAAAAACGTCTTGTTACGAGGCATTTGCAGAGGCTTACCTCGCAAACAAACAATACGATAAAGCTATTACAACAGCGCTTAACGTTCTAGAACAAACCAAGTCAACCAGTGAATTAGAGCTGCGGCAGCGTATTGATATGCTTTCGGTACTGGTAAACGCTCATCAAATTCTTAATGACTATGAAGCCGCTTTTCATTATTTAACCCAATTAAGAGAGCTGGAGGCTGAGTTTTCTCATCATATTCATGGTGAAGAGATGATTAACATTAAGTTTGATCTCGAAGCTAAGTTAGCCCAGAAAGAACTCAAATTGCTAGAAACAAAAAATGCGCTACAAGCGTCTGAACTGCGTTCGCAGCGCTATCGAGAAATGTTCTACTTTATCGCTATTACGGCAATTGGTGTCGTTGGTTTTCGTTACGTACTGCGCGTTAGACGTATTAATAAAGCACTCACTCAAGAAAATACTACCGATCCGTTAACTCAACTGCATAACCGTCGCTATCTTCACATTTGGCTGGACAAAATGGCTCGTAGAAGCCCAGATAGAACATTTGCCTTAGCAGTTTTAGATGTTGATCATTTTAAAACCTTTAATGATCAATATGGACACGATATTGGCGATAAAATGCTGACTCATATTGCCACGCTATTTAATGAATCCACTCGCTCTGGTGACCTACTCATTCGTTGGGGTGGAGAAGAGTTTGTCCTATTATTCGAAGTACAGCGAGCTGAAGATTGCGCTAAGTTTTTGGAGCGATTGAGATATACTGTTGAAAACACGCCATTGGTGGTTGACTCTAAACCATTAAACGCGACAATTTCCCTTGGAGCAATGGACAAACTGTCGGCACAAATAATTAAACAAGAATGGGATCAATGGTTTTTCTTGGCAGACCAAGCTTTGTATGATGCGAAGCAAGCTGGTAGAAACCAGTTCGTCATTCATCCTACATCATAAAAAAGCACACATGAAAAAAAATCTAATCATTATTACTTTTGCGCCTCTATTTCTTATGGCGTGTAGTAATCAGCAAGCATCTCAACTGGGAATGCGCAGCAGCAGTGTCAACGTGTATGCCCAGCAAATGAGTAACACTCAACTATGTGAAACTCTCTACTACAACCGTGCAACTAACCAAACCAAAGTGGCGATTGGTGCTGAGTTCAATCGACGTGGATTAAACAAAAAGTGGTGTGATAAAGAATTCGATAAGTTGTACATTAAAAAGTGGATTGATAACGTGCTGCCTAAGAAAAAAGCCGAACCCAAGAAACCAATCGCAACTATTCAACCCGCTTCAACTAAATAACCCACCATCTTGAAGCAGACGGTACACTCGTATTTTCTGCTTTTCATTTTTCATGCATGTTCGATGCGACATATAAAAACCTCATGGTTTCAGTAAATTAACAAAGACTTATGTTGTCCATCGAACTTTTAATGTAAACAAGTTGTAAATGGTTTTCGTCCTTATTCTTTGTCGTTAGCTTTGTTTGTTCCTGTTAGCGGAATATGAAACAGGAACTAAAAAATTCCAAACAAAGACATGAGGTCAAAAATGGAAATACGCATTAATCGCCTATTTGCTGCTATGTTGGCAGTAGGCATTGCACCTGCCGTCTCGGCGTTTGATCCACTCTATTCTGAACAATGGCACTTAGACAACACGGGGCAAACTGCGTTTGCGGCTAATCCTGCTGTTGCTGGGAACGACTTAAACACTAGGCTCACTCAGGCAATGGGGATTGCAGGTGTTGGTGTGAAAGTTGCCGTCATTGATTCTGGAGTTCAGATCGATCACCCCGACCTTGCAGGTAATATAGTTACAGGTAGCAGAAACTTCGTCGAAGACTCTTCATTCCCACCAAGTTATCCGGTTGATACTAATGGTCATGGCACTGCTGTAGCCGGTTTGATTAGCGCCGTCGGCAACAACGGTGAAGGCGGACGCGGTGTCGCTTCTCACTCTTCCCTCATCGGTTTTAACTGGTTAGCCAACCAGACATTAGAAGGCTGGTTAATCTCCCATGGCATGGACCCAGCAACACGCGATGTTCGCGTATTTAACCAAAGTTACGGTTTCAGCCCTATAAACCCGATTACTTTTGATGAAAGCGACCCTCAACTAAAACTTGAAATGGACGTGATGAAAAACGTCAGCGAGAGTAACGCCTGGGGTCGAGGTGCTGTATTTGTAAAGTCAGCAGGTAATGGTTACCGCTATTTCAATACAGGGCGATTCTTCGTATTGCCAAGTAACTTCTTTGCTGGTGGAGACAATCAAGGCTTACCGATGCACAACTCTGCTCAGTCTTATGATAACGCCAATTACTTCAATTTAGTCACTAGTGCACTACGAGCGGATGGTACGCGAGCGAGTTACTCATCGGTGGGGTCGAACGTGTGGGTTGCAGCACCAGCAGGTGAATATGGGCAAGATTTCCCTGCTATGGTCACCACTGATTTAATGGGTTGTGAAGAAGGGCAAAATACCAGTGATGGCCTTGGCATTAATGGGTTACACGGCGGAACGGAGCTCGATCCGAACTGCAACTATACCAGTACGATGAATGGAACCTCATCGGCTGCGCCGAACACATCGGGTGCCATCGCGGCAATCATGTCAACCAACCACGCACTTTCTGCTCGTGATGTACGTGCTTTACTAGCGGAGACAGCAAAAGTAACGGATAAAGCGCATCCAGGCGTACAGCTTGAATTTACTAACCATAATGGTGAACAGGTTAGCTACGAGGCAATTGCCCCTTGGCAGAAAAACGCAGCAGGCGTAGATTTCCATACTTTTTATGGCTTCGGCGCTGTAGATTTAGATGAAGCGATGCAACGTGCTCGCATGACGAATCGTGTTTTGCCAACTCAAGTCATTACGCCATGGGTTAATAACGCTACAGAAGTAAGTGTACCCGATGCAAGTCTAGTTGGTGGTTCTTCAAGTATCGCCATTGCCGATGAGCTGACAGTAGAATCCGTTCAAGTGACATTGACACTGGACCACGCTCGTCTGCCCGACTTAGCTATCGAGCTCATTTCGCCATCAGGGACTCGTTCCGTTTTGCAAACACCGCGCAATGGTCTTGTTGGTCAATCTCTTGATTCATCGATTACTGGCTACAAAGATCAATTAATGTTGTCTAACCAATTTTATGGCGAAGATGCAAAAGGCGAATGGACGTTGCGAGCAATAGATACGAACGGCGATGAAGTCTATTCTTACATTGCATATTTCAACTCTTCCACCATCTATGACGTTCCAATGGCAAACAACGCTCAGCCCGGTGTTATTAAGAACTGGTCGATGCGCATATTTGGACACTAAGGAGTCAATAACATGAAATACAAATCATTTTCTATGCTGGCTCTCGTTATCATGACGTCGAGTGTATACGCTGAGCAACAGCTCTCTCAACAGCCTGCACCAGAACTGTTTGTGCCATCAGAAGCGGTTGAGATTAATGGCCAAGATTATCGAAAAGTGCAAACTGGCACTATTAGAACCCTATCTGAAGACGTAAAACTTCAAGCGGGTGATGAGGTGTTTAAGAATGCGTTTAGTAACGTATCCAAAGCCACTGGACTGGTTTATATCACCGTAAACAATCCTAACGAAGCGAAAGCAGTCGCCAAAGAGTTAAAATTAGAAGTTATCTTCGCAGAGGGGGAATCAGCGGTGTTAAAAGCATCTCAAGATCAAGATCTGCTAAGTATTAGCGACTACCTAAACGCAGACAGCCGGGTAAAAGCGTCTAAAATTGAACTAAACAGCGGTAAATACCGTGCACAATAATTCTCTAACAAGAGAAGTTGGCCTGTAAAACCATGCCTCAGCGATTGCTGAGGCATTTTTATGGGTAGGAACAGATAGGCTATTATTCTTTAATAACATTTCGCATAACCAGTATGATACCTAAACACCCTACTCGCCTGCGCCTGTCATTTCTTAAACAAAATAATTTCCGTTCTTAGCTCTTCTTCCGTGGTTTCCTTCGGGCTATTCAGATAGCGTTCGATTCCTAAAGGACTGGTTTTGACTTTCATATCACTCTGACGAACCAAGTTCATCGCTAAAGCCCATGCATTTCCCAAAAACTGATATTCACCTCGGTGTTCAACGACAAATGTTTCACTCTCAGGAATGGTACCGGTAACCGCCCCTTGAGGCGCTGGTACTGAGTTATGAAGAGGAAAGCAAGTGATAAACTCGAATGTACCTTTCTGCATATCCATCGACTGGTAATAACAAAACAATTCACCATTCACGGATAGGGTTTCGTCACTAATTAACTGTTCTAGTTGCTGAACATGCTTCTCAATTACCGAACCTAATTCCTGCAAGCTAGCCACACCCTTGATCCCAATGTAATGAATTTGAGGCAACGTTCGGTTACCTATTTCGACTAAGTCTGAATGCACTCTTCCGGTTTCAAGCTTACTTTTGAGCATGCGTAACCCACGTTGATAATCCATCTCTATCATCGACTTAAACATACTTTTCAGAAAGAACAGATACCAAGGGACGCGAGATTGCATTTGCCATTCGACTAAACAGCCATTTTGTGACGGCGTCACGATTAGAGTCACCTTTCCATGGCTCTTGATTGGGCGAAAGAAATGTAGCTCCATATCTAATCGATGCTCTTGAGTACTTTCCAGTACAATCGCGCCAGTCCCAATACGCTGACCATTCCATTGATAACCAGCTCCAACGTGGCCCTGATTATCACTGAATGTCAGCTCGCAGCTTGGTTCAAGAATGATCCATGGTGACCAGCTGGGCCAGTTATTGAAGTTCTTGAGATAGCCAATAATTTCACTTTGATTCTTATTAATTTCAATACTTCGGCTGACCTGATAAGAGAGCATAACGGTTCCTCGAGTTTCCGCTTCACTAACTTCAGTCTAATTCAAATTCCAGTTTTTTCTTGTTTGACTAAGGGTTAGATGCGTACGACAAGAAAAATCCAGAGCGTTAATTCTCACTTGAATCAATACGCGCAAAGCTAAGAGCAGAACTCCACTTTTGCACTAAATCGAACACCATCATCGTCCAGTACTAACGCCCACCCCATCCGTTCACATATTCGTTGTACGATAACAAGCCCACAACCATAACCAGCGTTGTACGTCTCGTTGCCATCGTGACGGTTTAGGATCTTAAGCGCATGACCTTTCAACTCAATTTCAATATCTCCCACACTATAGCTAAAGGCGTTTTTAATCAGATTGTTGATAACAATGGTCACAAAACTCTCTGGTGCCTTCACTACACCACTATGTTGTTCGTGCAAAGCGTAGTTCGAATCTTGCTTGGCAAATAAAGGAGCCAGCTCTTCCAGTTGTTTTTGTAAACAAGTAAGAAGCTGATGCTCTCCGTAATGTTGAGGCTCTATTTTCTCTTTACCAAGTAAGAGAAACGCTTCTGTCAGTACACGCATCTCGTCACAAGCTGACTGCATCCTCGTGATGGCTTTTTGCGCAACTCGAGGTTGATCAGGAAGACGCGTCAGAATGTCTGTTGAGCCTTTAATCACCATGATTGGCGTTCTCAACTCATGCGATGCAAAACGGCTAAATTCTTGCTCTCGTTTGAAATAGCCCGCGATATCGTTCTTATTATCCAGCAAAGTCTGCTCTATCTGGCGTGTTTCGCTGAACTTAGTTTCAACTTGGAAAGCGGGTTGATCCGGTGACATTTGGCTAATTTTGTCTTCAATTTGCGCTAATGGCCGAGACAATATTCGCACCATGTAAATGCCATACCCAACCATGACAAATGAAAACAAACCACCGAGCAGCAGCGTAAACTGATGCAGCGAGCTTTCGTATTCGTCCAAGTAATCATCTGAGTCATCTTGAAATACAATGTACATAAGCCCCTTCCCTGAGGGGTGGTTCAATACAACAAAGTGTTTGTCTTCTTCACCAAGCAGGTATTCGTAAAAACCAGGTGAAGTAAAAGAGAGCAACCAATCGGGTGTCGGTGCTTCACTCCAATATGAGTTGAATTCCAATACGTTTGGCAATGGCGCATCCCAGCCCTGTTTCTCGAAATTCTCACTATAAAGCGCAGCTTCAGTATCTAGCCAGTGATGTAAACTCAGCACTTCCAGTTTGTTTTCTGCCACATAAATCAGCGACCAAAAAAGAGTAAACATCACAAACGTCATGACCCCAAAACCCCAACGGATCTTGCGATAAATGCTTGGATATTCGTTATGCTTTAAGTCGGTAACCTTGTCCATGAATAGTCTCTAATCGTGATTCTTCAAAACCTTTGTCTAGCGCGGTTCTTAAACCGTAAATATGGCTACGAAGTGCATCACTTCCGGGTGGTTCGTCTCCCCACACACTATCGATCACTTCTGTGCGCGTGACCGCTGCTGGAGCACGTTGGAGGAGCAATTTTAAAATTTTAGTTTGAATTCGACTCAGCTTAATTTCTTTGTCTTTTCTCGTTACTTTTCCTGTCCGCGCATCTAAACAAATATCTGCAAATTTGAGCGTTCCGATATCTTGTCTTGGACCACGATTAGCCAAAGCATGAACACGCAAACTGAGCTCTTCCATCGCAAATGGCTTCATTAAATAATCATCTCCCCCCGCTTTAAAAGCCGCGATTTTGTCCTCTAGCGTATCTTTTGCCGTTAGGAAGAGAATTGGCGTTCCACATAACTTATCTTGTCGAAGCTTCTGTACCGTACTGATGCCATCGAGCTTCGGCATCATGATATCCATGATGATTACATCGTAATGATTTTCCTCGATTAACTTAATCGCAGCCTCTCCATGAAACGCACAATCGATAATCATGCCTTCTAGCTCAAGATAGTCTGCAATCGTCTCCGAGACGTTATGGTTGTCATCTACAATTAAAATTTTCATAAAATCACATTTCTTCACGATCTCTTCACGATATGCCCAATAAGATACAGGCAATTTCCTAAACTCGCTCGTAAATTGAGGTTAATACAATGAAAAAACTCGCTCTTATTTCTGTAGTAGGTTTGGCATTGTCTGGTTGTGGTGGTTCAGGTGGTGGCAGCAATAGCGATAGCACATCAACTCAACCAGCAGTGAAACCAAGTGTAGCGATTGGCTCTGTTGAAGCGGTCAACGCTGAAGAAAGCACGTTAACCGTCAATGGACATACGTATCGTGTGTCTGAGGTGGTTTATGACGACACACAAGTGCAACTGGCCGATGTAAAACCAAAAATGGTGGTTCGCGTGGGGTCAGATATTCGGCAAGCTTCGAATAATGGCGTCCGAGTCACACTTGAACCAACCATTACAGGACGTGTCACAGCGATTGATCATGTGAAGAAAACATTTACGGTAAACGGCGTAGATCTGCAGTTTGACGGTTTAAGTGATGATATAGAGGTCAACGACTGGGTGATGGTGTCATCATTGCCAACTGCTGATGCGGGTTATCGAGTGCTGTCTGTGGTCGAAATCGACGTAGATAACGATTACCCAGCCCTTGGAAGCTACTACGAACTGGAAGGTCGCATTACTAGTACCGATGAAAATGCTGGCACGTTTGAGCTTGGTACAAATATAACCGTATCTTACGACAACATTAGCCAACTTAGCATCGGCCAATGGGTGGAAGTAGAAGGTGAAATGCAAAACGGTATCTTCATGGCACATGAGGTACAAGTTGAAGACTACGACGATCTAAAAAATGACAGCGATGTGGAAGGTATCGTGACTTGGGTTGCCAAGGATTATAGTGAGTTCTCTCTAAACTACCGAGGAGCATTCTTCATCGATAACGCAACACGATTTGAAGACGGCAGCAAAGCGAACCTAAAACAAGGCCAAGAAGTGGAAGTAACGTCTATCATGAAAAATGGCAAACGCATCGCTACCGTTATTGAGTTTGAGCAACCAGACTTTGACGATAACAACCAATGGCAAGGTAAAGAATTTGAATGTGAAGGATACGTATCAAACTACGATGCTGAAGCAAGAACATTTGAAATCGAGCGTTGCGAAAACGACGCAGATCAATTGCTAAACAACACGACCGTTGTGATTGATGCACAAACACGCTTCCAAGGCATCGAAGAACTTAACCTAAATGGTGCTCGTGTCGAAGTCGAAGGTGTGATCATTAACGACCAAAATATTGCCCGTGAAGTGGAGTTAGACGTTTACGACAACTAATCCCTTCTACGCTTAAGAAAAAGTGTCACTTCGATGGCACTTTTTCTTTTTACCTTACTTTGCTTCCCAAGCTCAAACCAACAAATTCTCAGCCAAAACCTTTTCTCTCCGTTACACTTTACCTATGTTTCACAACATTGGTGACAACTATGAAAAAACGCAACCTCATTTTGTTAATCTTGTTTTTTGGTTCAGCCACGAGCTTAGCTAGCGTGATGGATCCTGACTGCGATGCAGAAAAGGCAGCTAAAGCCGCTGCGACAAAAGCCGTGGTTGGTGTTGGGGGGCGCTGTACGCCTAAAGAGGCACTGAAAGATACCGCAGTTGATGCAGGAAAAGACAAATTGCCAGATGAAGGGATGGCGGGTAAAGCTGTTGATGCAATGACACCGGAAAAAGAGAAGAAAACGGTGAAAGACGTAACCAAAAAGCTCAATAAAGATTGATACGCTTTCTTGTAGTTAACTTTAATAGCGAAACTCCCCCCTCCCCAAAAAAAAGAGCGCCGATTGACGCTCTTTCCGAACTTTAATAGATAACCAATTATGCGGTCTCTGCTTCACCTATCCAATGATAATGGTGGTTGGCTTTTTTCCCCACTAAACCGAGCTCTGCCAATTCTTCAAATACCTTGTCTACCTCTTCCGCAGACAGCCTAAACTGTTTAGCAACGGCTTTTTTGGTGCACGTAATTTGATGCGTTTTAAGTGCATCGCTAACTTGCTCTAACAAGGTTTTCGGTTCCTTTGGTTCTTCTGGCTCCGGCGCAGCTGGTATTTCTTGCTCTTCTTCCTCTTTTATATGAGGAAGATAACCCGCAGGCGCTGGGTCTATATCGCGAACTGTTTTCAATATCATGCCCTCATTTCTGCGATAGAAATATCGGAACCGTTGCTCTTCACCAATCAAGCCAACAAAAAATGCAGCAAAGAAGTCCAAAAGAATCGAAAGAAATACAACCAAGCCAAGCTGAGCTTGCTGAGAGGTAGTACCAAATGCGTTGGCTAGGCTATCAATCAAACCAATCACTGAGCCTTGCGTAACCGGCGGTAAACTATCACGCTCCATAGCCAAGCGTTGCTGCTCTTCACGTAAGGTTTTGTTTTGATCCTGAATGCGAGTTACACCAGTCGCGATACGCTCCATCTCGATGTATTTCTGCGCTGCCATATTGTTGAGCTCAATCTGCTTATCGATTGCCGCAATCTGACGATTAAACGCTTCCACTTTCGCCTGCTCTACCGAAATATGACTTTGTGCACTATTGGTTGCACTATTAATGCCACCAATACTACCGCCAATGGAAATCGCAGCTAAGACTAAATAAAACACGAGAGCGGTTGCTGCTCCTGTGTAGTTGCGATGGGCTCGGCGCTCACCGTATTCATACCAAGCGTAAAATTTACCCGCTTCAAAAATGATCGCTAAACCACCAAATAAGGTTTGCATCATCGGATTTTCGTCGATAGACAAAAACAGCAATAGAGAAAAAATAGTCGATGCTAAAATCGCAGCACCGGTGAATGCATATACACTCACCATGGCAAATCGACCTTTAGGGTATCGATATCCAATCTGTTGTTCGTATTTCATTTGAGAAATTTCTTAAGATTAATCGCCCCTCCGACTAAGTAGGACGGACGTTTCTGGCATGTACAAAGGAGCGCAGAATACCGTATCCTTTATTAAATTACTGTCATAATTCCGTTAATGGAAAACAAGTGAAGATTCGGTGTGCATTTTGAATCGATATCAGCCAAATCTAGCACGTAAAAACACCACCACGACACCCACTAACCGAAGCTTCAGTGGCATATAAGAGAGATTAATTCGGTATCTTCAAAAGCGACTAGGCAAGACTGACAAGTTGAATTGGAGGTTGTGAATGTCAGCCGAATCAAGACATTAAAGCGTTAAAAATAGACAATAAAACAAATAATGCACACTTGCATCACCTTTTAGTAAACTGATAATTACATTGTTTGGTTAATTTGTTAGTATCCCGCGCCGAAGAAGATAAGCACTTAATTGTATGGAAAACACTCTAATACAGCACAAACACCATCGCTTGCACGCTATTGCGGTTATTATCGCGGTGTTGTTTCAGTTGTATTTAGCGTCCACAGCCGCTCTTAACCCTACACAAGTTCACAGCACAACTTGGCTCAACAAAGTCCAAAGTGAAAAGGTTTTACTGTGTACCGCAGATGGTTTCAAATGGGTGGATATCAATACGTTGATTGAGGCTAACGCTCAATCTTCTTCTAAGCTCATCCAAGATCTTAACTTACACGACGGCTTCCAGTTTGAATGCCCGCTTCTTCAAGCTGTTCAATTCTTTCTTTTAGTTGCGATTGGGCTTTACCTGACAACCATCCATTGGCTGCGCCGAGTAAAGTATGCACTGACGACTTATCACTTTTCAAAATGCGATAAGCTCGTTTACAAACACATCGCGCCTAAGCACTCTCCGCCGAGTGTTTTTCCTGCCTAACAGGCATCTAATCATTGACAACTTTATTCAAAAATAACGATGACTCTGTTTGTTGTCCATTCAGAGAAGCTATTAATTCAAAAGGAAAAACACATGCTTAAATCATTAAAAACCGCCGCTATCGCGCTTATTGCTGTCATCGCTAGCCCACTGAGTTTAGCGCACGATTATGAAGCAGGAAAAATTCATATCGACCATCCATGGAGCCGCGAAGCGCCACCAAACGCACCTGTTATCGGTGGTTTTTTTCAATTAACCAACCACGGTGACAGTGAAGATGCATTGATCGCAGCAGAAAGCCCAATCGCAGGGCATGTCGAAATTCACACGCATAAGAAAGAAGATGGTGTGATGAAAATGATTAAGATTGACGAAGTGCGCGTTCCAGCCAATGACTCAGTGTTGTTTAAGCCAGGCAGCTTCCATTTAATGATTTTTAACCCAACACAAACTCTTAAAGAAGGCGACCGCTTCCCTATGACGTTAACATTCAAAAACGCGGGTAAAGTGGAAGTAGAAATGGCGGTTGAAAAACAAGGTCACATGGAAAAACACATGCACCATTAATGACGTAAACAAAAGTGCCCGCTGATTTAGCGGGCATTTTTATCTCAGCTTAGTCAAAATCATTATTCCGGTAGATCCTAACTCGACTCTTCAGAATAATGGTGATGAATAACGCTCGGCGAAACGGGGTCACATATCATAACAGCGTGCTCGGGCAAGAGATTCTAAATCACGCTCGTCCCTCACTATTCAGAATGACCTTGAAAGACTTAAGATCCTAAAAAGGTTCCCTACCCGCTTAAAACTCAACCTCTCGACAAAGTTCTCCAACCATCACTTGGCAAGCCTAAATGAAATCATAAGTTTGGCAACAAAGACCCACTGTTAATCGGCTTTCTTTCTACTTGAAACAAACCTCAGCCCAACGAGCTAAGCCGGCAGTTACTGAGCCAAAATAGTTTCCACTGACAACCGGAATACTTGGCAGTACGGTTTGCACCGCATCGCGCAAGATTGGCGAGCGTGCCGAACCTCCAGTCATAAAGATAGCATCGGGTTTAACTCCAGCTTGCTCTACCGCTTCTGTCACCAACGCCGTCATTTTATTCTTTGGCGACTGGATCGCTTCGATCATTTCGTCACGTTGTACATCAACTTCAATCGTTTCTGATAGTAAGTTGATGCCAGTTCGGTAAGAAGCTTGTTCTGAAAGTGCCACTTTTGCCTCTTCGGCACGGCGAACAATGTTGTAGCCTAAAGACTCATGATACACCTCTAGCAAACGAGCAAGTTTTTCTGGCTCTTGAGCCTGCTTTTGAAGCAACTTTAACGCTGATAGGTTCTCTCGCGAATAGAAGTCACTCTGCGCTTCTACATTATTGATTGCTATCGGGTTCCAGAATTGGGTAGTCGGCATCACAATGCCTGACTCCATTTTACTTCCCATGCCAAAAGGGAACATGAGCTGCTTAAATGCTAGCGCGATATCAAGATCATTCCCGCCGACACGCTGGCCACTGTGAGCTAACAAGCTTGCGGTCCTATCTGCTTTGCCGCGCCAAGACGGTCCCATTTGGATCAACGAACAGTCCGTTGTACCACCGCCAATATCGACTACTAGAATGATTTTATCTTCGCTGAGTGTCGCTTCATACTCTAGGCCCGCCGCGACAGGCTCAAACTGAAACTCCACATTTTGGAAGCCCGCACGTTTCGCTGCCCGCAACAAAATGCGTTCAGCCTGAATGTTAGCCGTTTCACCGCCACGCCCATGAAAGTTAATTGGTCTGCCGATCACAGCATCGGTAATACTTTGCTGCGCATCGCTTTCGGCTTGCGACTTAATATTGTCCATCATCGCGCAGACAAGGTCTTCGAAAAAAGCCAATTGCACATCACGCAAGCCAGATGCACCAAGAAAAGACTTCGGCGATTTCACATAATAGATATCGCGAGGATCTTCCAAATAGAGATTAAGTGCATCCTGACCAAACGCAATGTCGTCGGATTCTAAGTCAATACTTTCTTCTCGGTTTAAATTGATTGCCCGGCGTAAAACCTGCTCACCAACTTGATCTAATGGTTTAATATCTCGATGGCGAAATAAATGCTCGGATACCGATTCACGACTCGGTGCAGCAAGGGTGGAAGGAATAAAAGGGCTGTTTCCTTCTAGATTAAGCAGTACTGGCTCACCCGGTTCCATTTTAGCCACTGAACAGTTTGCAGTACCATAGTCAAAGCCGATAAACATTGTTTCTCCCACTGTCCCACTGATTAGTGGCCTTTTGACCGTTAAAAAGCTGGCAATGCTAACTTAATGGCATAAGAATTACTATCCTAAAATCGAATGTAATTTAACGTGGAAAACCTATCTAAGGTACACTATTTTCTCTTTTTGCAGACGGCACAACAACCGCTACCAATAAAGCTAAAAATAGGAACACAGGGCTAAGCATTAATCCATGCCAGATTGAATACCCATCATGGAACAGCCAGAATATACCAAGCGTCAGTAGGTACGAAAAGTAGCTGCAAAACACCAAGCTAATCGCGACAAAGCGCTTTTGATTAATAATAAGAATCCGCACTAGATACTGGCTAAGAATACCAGAGCAGCGCATGGCAAGTTGCCAATTAATGATAAAGAAAGCAAGCGCAATAAACCCAGCTACGACCAGTGCATCATGCGTGCTTAAAATGAAGTAGCTACCAAATCGGCTTATGATGACCGGATAATCGCCTTCGTATATCGTTGACCAAGATATTGCGTTCGCTGCTGCTACGTAATTGGCAAAATAAGCAATGGCGTAGAAAGTCGTTTGAGAACTGAACGGCTGAAATACGTCTGTACAAAACCCTCGCCATTCTTCTTTGTTGGCGGTAGGCCCAACCCAGTCACGTTTTTTTTGAGCGGTACGCCCGGCAAACGCAGGCTCGTTGCGAAACAACAGCCAAAATATATAGAGTGCAAGTATAACCAAGAGTATCGAAAACATACCCTTCCCCCTCAGAAATTATCGGCGCCACTGCCAATGGCGTTGGGGTCGTAAACTGCACTTCCCTGCTATACCTATTTGATTTATCAAAGACTTAATATTTTATTACCACCAAAATTCATTTAATGGCATGCTAAACAGCGATATTTTCACGCTTTGTGCGTGAAGTTCGAAAGCCTACTTTTAGGTTTAGCACAAAAATAGCTACAGCAAAGCGTAAGATAGGGATTCCGCACCCATCAATGAAGATGAGGCGTTAAGCAGAAGCTGCGACCGCAATGAGAAGAGAAGGATTCAAAGCGGTCATGCATGGGCGAGAGGAGCAACTATTTCTCTAACTTTTCTTCAAATACACCAATCTCTCTGCCCAACCAAATCGCGCGTTCTGTGTGATCGAGCAACTCTTCTTCGCTTACTGGGTGAATAAGCACAGAAAAATCGCCTCGAATCGTATCAAGCCACGCCAAGAACTCTTCACTCAATGATTCTAGGTGAATTTCAAACATCGGCATCTTGTGTGGGCCAACTAACCTTCCAACTAATGGAAACACACGCAGCACATCTTGACGCTCTTGACGGATGATATCGTTCAAGGCTTGCGCTTTATCTTGTTCTCTTAGGGGAAAATAAACATGAGCGTGGTACATAACTTCTCCATAATCACTTCCGCTTGAGCACCACCTACTTTGGATAAGCTCAAGGACTGCCGAGGGTATACATTTGTAATGCCGTCACCCTACCTTGATTCCACTCAGTTGGGAAGAAGTTATGCATTCTCATAAGGTCGAGGCTTCGAGCACAACAAAAATTTGCAATTCATCATATAGCAACTGTTTGAGTTGATTCATTAATAATGACTCACTTTGTCAAATTTTACAGCCAAATTTTGTTGCAAATATGTTTCATTAACCAGTAATTAAATTCGAGTTTAAAAATACCACCAACAAAATAGCAGCATATTACTCTGCAAAATCAGGGTGTAAGCAAAACTTTACTACTGAGCGAAAGTCAAAATGAAGCATAATTTAACAATTTGTTTACACTTATTGTATCTGGCTATACCACGATTTAGTTAGAGGGTTAGATACAGAAAAGCCTTTCTCTGTATCTTGCGGTGAAATAGCCGCAGCGATGTTATCGACAAATAGTTTAAGGGACGAACAGATGCCTACCGCTATCGAAAGCACACGCAACCTTAGGTATGGCCTTTGCGCTGATATCAGAGTTTGAGTACCCATACAAACTCTGGTTTTGTATGAACAGCTGCAGTCCAAAAGACCCGCAGCGTCAAAAGGAGCTTGAGATGAACGTTCAGGCATTACCCATGCATCG
>NZ_JAWPON010000288.1:0-733 GCF_033344315.1 Vibrio sp. 2132-1
GTTTCTTCCATCGCATTTGCCATCGCGATACCAAGACCTGCGTACTTCAGCATGTGGTGGTCATTTTCAGCATCACCCATACAGATCACTTCTTCTGGTTGAATTCCTAAGAACTCAGCAATCGCCGCAACTCCGATGCCTTTGTTACTAGCTGGGTTAAGAAACTCTAGGAAGAATGGGGCACTTTGAACAACAGTAAACTCTTCACGCATTTCAGACGGAAGCGCAGCGATGACCTCGGTGAGTTTACTTGGCTCGGCAACCATCATTGCTTTGATGATTGGATGATCATCTTCTAGCGATTCAAAATTCATCTCTGTCACGTCTAAGCCATTAATGTTGGCTTCGATGTCAGTGTATGGGTTGTTCTCATTAGTGATCAAGCCGTGTACTTGGCTGAATGCGTGCACATAAGCACCTAGTTCTTTCGCTTTACGAGCGACTAATTTAGCAGCCTTACCATCAATGATTTGCTGGTGGATAATTTCGTTTGTACCTACGTTTTTAACCATAGAACCATTGTAGAAAAGGACAAAATCTTTATCGGAATGAATATTCAGCTCATCCAATTTTGCCTGCATGCCTTCAAGTGGGCGGCCAGAAGCCAAAACGACAGTAACGCCAGCTTCACGAGCTTTCGCGATAGCGTGTTTGTTTTCTTCTGAAATCGCTTTGTCGCTGTTTAATAACGTGCCGTCCATGTCTAGGGCGATCAGTTTGTACATCTTTACTT
>NZ_JAWPON010000289.1:0-732 GCF_033344315.1 Vibrio sp. 2132-1
CCGGTTCAATCTCGCGCTCTAAAAGGCATGGACTCTTTGCTATCTATTGTACAAATGCCAAAAGGCATTGCTGTCGGCACGTTAGCGATTGGCGAAGCGGGCGCTGCAAACGCGGGCATCTTAGCGGCACAGATCCTAGGCACTCATGACGAAAGCATCATGGCGAAGGTAGAAGCGTTCCGCAATGAACAGACGGAAACCGTACTGGCTAACCCAAATCCAGCTGAGGATTAATCAGATGCATGTACTGGTTCTCGGATCAGGTCAGTTGGCTCGCATGATGTCTCTGGCTGGTGCACCACTGAACATCCAAATCTCGGCTTACGATGTCGGTAGCGGTAACGTTGTCCATCCTCTTACCCAACAGGTGCTTGGTCATGGTTTGGAAAATGCCATTGAACAAGTGGATGCGATCACCGCAGAATTCGAACATATTCCTCACGATGTACTCGACATCTGTGAATTAAGTGGCAAGTTCCTCCCTAGTACCGCAGCCATCAAAGCAGGCGGTGACCGCCGTGTTGAAAAAGCGCTACTCGATAATGCTGGCGTGCGTAATGCAAAGTACTACGTGATTGAGACACGTGAAGATTTTGAACGCGCAATTGAACATGTTGGCATGCCTATGGTGCTGAAAAGTGCATTGGGTGGCTACGATGGTAAAGGCCAATGGCGCTTGAAAGAAGCGGCTCAGATCGAGACGATCTGGACAGAAATGGCGGAGTGCATTGC
>NZ_JAWPON010000290.1:0-731 GCF_033344315.1 Vibrio sp. 2132-1
GGATAACAACACGTCGACACCGCTTTCTAGCATAGCGGAAGCGATGTTGTTTTCTACCGAGCGATGAGGTTGATGCGCAGCAAACGCGGCTGGTGTTGCGTGCGTCATGCGCGTATCTGAAACAAGACCCGTTGCTTTGCCTTTGCTTTTGGCTTTTTCCAAAATGGTCTCAACGTGATTGCCTTGGCTGTCAATACCAATCACTTCTGATGCGGTTGGGATACCTGTTGCGAGCATTGTTGCCGAACATGCAGAGTCGACAACGATTGCATCTTCTGGGTTCGTTAAAGATGAGCCAATCACACCTTCTTGCGCTAACTTGTAGAGCGCGGTGGTTTGGCCTTTGTAAATCGAGTTTGGTGCGTGGTTCGCGTAGGTTTCTAGCAAGCCGACTTGCTGAGGACCCATACCATCACCAATCATCAGAATAACGTTTTTGATTTCAGCGGATAGCGCATTGAATGAAAGTGTAGATGCAGCCACTGCAGTAATAATCGGAGAAACTAAACGCTTCATTATATTTTCCTTGTTTATTGAAAGCGCAGAAATTAAAGCAGCGGTTTATGACGCTTTTGTGGCGGTAATAAAAGATTCACGGCATTGTCATTTTGGGTTGCTAGCCAACTCGGTCGCAGATGTTGGGGTATAAAAAAGCCCACAGAAGTGGGCTTGGATTACGCTTAGGAGTTGAAAGCATGGACTAAAGTCATGCATTTAGCGCCTTCATAAGA
>NZ_JAWPON010000291.1:0-731 GCF_033344315.1 Vibrio sp. 2132-1
AAGAGTGGGTATACGACGCCGACAGTGAAAAATGTTGCGATTAGAATCGGATAAAAACGAGCTCGCTCTGCGATACCACCAGAAACAATAGCAGGAATCGCCGCAGCGAAGGTCAGTAAGAAAAAGAACTTAACCAACTCGTAGCCATTATCTTGAGATAAGGTTTGAGCATCAGAAAAGAACGTGCCGCCATAAGCAACCCAATAACCAATAAAAAAGTAAGCAATCGCAGAAATACCAAAATCGGCAATAATTTTAACGAGTGCGTTTACTTGGTTCTTTTGGCGCACGGTTCCCACTTCAAGAAAAGCAAAACCAGCATGCATCAAAAAAACCATGATGGCACCCAATAATAGAAAAAGTGTATCGGAACTTTGTGTGAGAGCTTGTACAACGCCATGTACCTGATCGGCAGTTACACTCATTATGTTTATCTCCGTTATTTGTAGCGCACTCATCCTGTGCATCAAAGTTAAAGTCATCACCAATTTGGTGAATGAAATTCACAAAGCGTCTAATATAGCAATTACCGTTCCATAATTTACTCTTCTAACAATTAGGATTTAATTCATTGTTTTATAAAGCCTTAAATGAAATCAAAAACATTTATTTGTATTGATTTCATCTATTCAAATGCACCAATGTAGGGTCTATGCACCAATATAATGCGCACAACATGTACGCGTTTAATTAGTAAACTCTGACCATAAACGCAAAAAAGCCACCTCATA
>NZ_JAWPON010000292.1:0-730 GCF_033344315.1 Vibrio sp. 2132-1
TGGAACGAGGATTATATTTATCGGCTTAATCATAGTTATGGGCAATCGTTATGCGCAGTATATTGTTAGTCCCCGCGTTATTGTTGTCAGGGTGTGCTCTGACACAACAATCCACGCCGATTCAGCCTGATGCCAACTGGCACGTTAATCAGCTATCCAATGGAATGAAATACCACATCTATCCAACTCAAGACCAAGAAGTTTCGGTTCGTTTGGTGATGCACATTGGTTCGTTCCAAGAAGAAGCCAATCAAAAAGGCTACGCTCACTTCGTTGAGCACATGGCATTTAATGGCAGCACACACTTTACCGGCAACGACGTTGTTAAGCTTTTTGAGCAATCCGGCGGCAGTTTTGGCGCAGATATCAACGCGTTTACCACCTATCAGCAAACCTCCTATAAGCTCGACTTGGCCAATAACGATAAGCTTGAAGATGCCCTGACTTGGATGCGAGACATTGGCGACGGTTTAGAGTTCGCTCCTGCTCAAGTTGAAAAAGAGAAAGGTGTTGTCTTGGGTGAATGGCGACGCGCCAATCCAGATGATAAGTCGTTTTCAATGCACGCGTATGAGGCTTCGATTGAAGGAACGCCTTACGCCGAGCATGATCCAATCGGTACTCGTGATGCAATTGAGAACGCGACGTCAAATGGGCTGAAAAACTTCTACGAGAAGTGGTATCAGCCGCAGTATGCCGAGCTGATCGTCACGGGCAATGTGGACGCTAA
>NZ_JAWPON010000293.1:0-728 GCF_033344315.1 Vibrio sp. 2132-1
TAACGTAATGTCACTTTGTGCGAAGTGCAGTGTTTCGGTAGAACAATGATTCTCGAAAGGTCGCTATAGCGGCCTTTTTTGTGCCTGAAAGCAAGAAAAGCGAAGGGAAATTGCGAAGTAAGGTATTGAGGAGTAAGATTAACTCTAGATAAAACAAAGCCCCGAAACTCATTCAAACTTGGCGGAATGGAGAGTTATCAGGGCTAAAGCTTAAGGTAATTTTAACACATGGAAAGACAAAGACAATCCACACGTAACCGCCATAAGTGCAGTTATGTGTGAAAGCTAAACAATCAAACGCATTTCAACTCGATCTAATCGAGACGCTTCCTCATAAGCCGTATTGCACCGATGAACTCGGTGTCACTTACATACGTCCAAAAAGTACAGCGATTAAGAAAAAATATCTGCAAGTGAACCAACCGAAGTTGGTCACTTACCTTGTCTTTGATATTGATCGACAAGGCGGTGTGTTGGCTTGGTACGACAACGATCTTCCCACACCATATTGGACTTCAAAGAACCCAGAGAACGCACACGCACACATTGCGTATCGCTTGAAAGTTCCATTCTGTACGTCTGATATCGCGCATAGTGAACCTATTCGCTACGCAGCTGCGATTGAATCCGCGATGATTGAGCGTCTGAAAGCGGATCGTGGATTCGCAGGACTACTGACGAAAAATCCACTGCACCCACATTGGCAAAATGAGTTTTGGACAGAGTAC
>NZ_JAWPON010000294.1:0-727 GCF_033344315.1 Vibrio sp. 2132-1
TGCCAATCGCTCCGGGCACCGAAGAAATGGAAGCCTTCACCGTTATCGACTTGATGGTTCGCGCGGGTTATGACGTTACAGTTGCAAGTGCTGCATTTGATGGTGCACTGACAATGAAAGCCTCTCGCGGTGTAACACTGACCGCTGACTGCAAATTGGTCGATATTGCTGACGACGAATTTGATGCCATTGTATTATCTGGCGGCGTGGGCGGAGCAGAAACTTTCCGCGACAGTACCGTCATGATTGAAATCCTCAAACAGCACATGTACGAGGGTAAACTGGTGGCGGCAATTTGTGCAGCTCCTGCTTTGGTTTTGCAACACCACAACCTGTATCCAGATGCGTTGATGACATGTCATCCAAGCTTCCAATCTCATATTCCTGAAGACAAATGGCGAGCTAAACGTGTCACCATGGATGTGAATCACAACCTACTGACAAGTCAGGGACCAGGAACCGCACTTGAGTTCGCAATGGAAATCATTATCAAACTTTCCGGTAAAGAGCATGGATGGATGGTCGCAGAACCGCTAGTCACTATCCCAACACTGCATTATCACGAATTTGGTGAAGAGTAATGTTTGACGTAAACGCTGTACGCGAACAGTTCCCGGCTCTAAATCAAGACGTAAACCAATCGCCTTTGGTTTACCTTGATAGCGCAGCAACAACACAAAAGCCACAGTGCGTGATCGATGTGATTAGCCGTTACTACAGTGCACAA
>NZ_JAWPON010000295.1:0-725 GCF_033344315.1 Vibrio sp. 2132-1
AACCAATTTCAGACGATAGTTACAGTTTGAGTGGTTGGTATTTTCTAGCTCTCAGATCGTCACGGATGCGCCGCCCAGTTCACTTTGGCTTTCGCTCCATTCCATCGCTCTTTTCATAATGCTGCGAAGCATGAATCCCCTAAAAGCATATCTTAATCCGCATCAAATGATGTCGGACGGTTTCGTTTGTGTTTAAAACACGATATGAATCGGCTGGCGTAATCATTTCATGATGTTCGGAGCGTTTTACCTATGTTAATTAACAGAGTTATCCACATATAACGTTCTGTGGATAAGTTGGTTGATAAAGTGTTTTTAGCTTGAGGATTTTGATGGGTAAAGAAAGATCTTTTCTTTTTTAGGAAGTCTTGGTTGCTGGTGATTTGGTCTTAACTTGTTGTTATTTAAGGTTAAATGTATTATTTCATCGGATCGAATACGTTAAAATACGATCATAACCTTGTCTTTTTTTGATCCTAGTCATTTACTCAGGTTGTGTTTAACTTTTTTTTGCAACCCATTTTTAATCAAATCTAGAATTTTTTTCCACATTACAGAATTGAGAACAGGGTCATGTATTGAGCATGCAAAAAGTGTTTTCAATCTCTTGCATATAGGCTACGCACTAGGCATCTCTAGGTAAGCCTTTCTCAACAATTCTAATTAAACGCTTTTTCTTCGTCTCAATCGGTTCTGCATCTACAGAAGGGATATGGTTGAGCTGC
>NZ_JAWPON010000296.1:0-725 GCF_033344315.1 Vibrio sp. 2132-1
CAATGGTGAGGACGGGGCGAAATGGCGAAATGTTCCAGCCTTGGCTTGGGGCAGCCTGCTTCTTTGGGAACTTCCTGACCGTCTCTCATGTTTTCAACATCATCACGAAAGATGACGGTGTTGTTGAGGCCTTAACAGAGGCGATCCGGAAGAATATGGCGACTGAACAGTACCAGCAGAATGCCTATGAGCGTTATGCCGGTTGGTTCTACGCTGAAACCAGCGAAGGGTTAAGGCTAGTCTCTCCAAGTGAGGCTGCCGACATCCGAGCTGGCGCAGTTTCAAAGCTGCGTTACCCAAGAAACTTCGAGGTTATGAAAACTGCGGTTCTCAAAGGTCCTCGATTTGATACTGAATTAAGCCGCAAGGCTTCTTAACCCAAACATTAACCCCACGGGGGACATCGGTCCCTGAGGGGATGGTGTCTCCCTCTGAAATTAAGGAGATACCAATGATTAAACAGCATTTTCAAAACGAACTGGTTAAGTGTGGATACCCGGATGATCTGACGATTGAGTACAGTCTCGGATACTGCCAGGGGGATGGCGTAGCCTTCTACGGGGATTTGAGCGTTGATGACGTCAAAGCTCTCATGAATCGCCTATTCAGCACTGAGCCCGGCCAAGTGGATGCTGTCAGCCGCGTGAAGAACCTGATGGCACAGAAAGACATTGAGAATATGCTTTCTGTCCTCCGCGAATATGGTTCCTGTGACCTGTCCATTA
>NZ_JAWPON010000297.1:0-724 GCF_033344315.1 Vibrio sp. 2132-1
TTGATCCTATTCAGCGTCTCAAAAACTGGGTACTGACCGCTGCGAATATTCCGGTTATCAGTCCAACACGCGACAACAGCCCATTAGCTACGTTGATGCCATTTGCGCCTTACATCGAGCATCGCCCACCAGCGTTTCTAGTGAAAGAAGTTCCAGGCTATCACTTTACTGAACAAGCGATTGAGAGTGAATGGATCGTACCGACGGTAATTGGCTCAAACAGTGCAGAAAGCAATACTCTGGGCATGCTACCGAGCCTGACATTTTTGATCCCAACTATCATTGAAATCTTGAGCCAAGAAGCGCCAGAAGTCATTGAAAGTGGTGACGAAAACTTAATCGTCGAATACATGGTGGAGTGGCTAGAATCGGAAACAAATCTGAATCGCTTACGCGCGGAATATCGTTCACTACTCAGCGATTCGGCATCGGTTGAACTCGATCTTTCTGACTTATTGGAACTGCTGCCGAGTACAGCATATGAGGCGATGACCAAGTTATTCTTCGGTTTGGGGAACTCTGATTCGACCACTGAGTTACTTGCTCTGGCTGACTTCTTCCCTAGCGATGAAAGGGAACTGAATGGCGCGGCCAAAAACATGCAGCAATTCAAAACCACGTTGCATGATTTGCTCTTCACGGGTCCAAACCGTCATAAGGTTTCAACTGAAGAAACAACAGGAGCAACGCCAAGCTTCTACTACTTTGACTACACACCTGGATT
>NZ_JAWPON010000029.1:0-32315 GCF_033344315.1 Vibrio sp. 2132-1
TTTAAAATACAAAACGCCCGATGAAGTACATCGAGCGTTTTAGTTAAAAAGTGTCAACCCATATCAGGACGGGTCAAGGGTCAGTTGGCGTTTAGATTCTAAACGCTCCCACGTGACGATCGAGTGTTCGCGATAGCTCCGCGAGTTGTTGACTTGATGCTTCTAGTTGCTCACTCGCCGTTAGCGCACTTTTCACTGAGTGGCTGACGGTATCCATGTTCATATTAATTTCGTTTGCTACCGTTGATTGCTGTTCTGTTGCGGTTGCTACTTGAGTATTGATATCTGAAATAGTCGTCACTTGTGCAGCTATTGCTTCTAAAGCCTGTCGAGCTAACTCAGTTTCTGCCGTTCCTTCTTCAATAAGAGTCTTACTATTACTCATTGAATTCACCGCACTTTGAGCTTCAGTTTGTAGCTGGTGAATCATATTGTCAATTTCATCGGTAGAATGAGCCGTTTTAGTCGCTAGGTTGCGAACTTCATCAGCGACTACTGCAAAACCTCGGCCAGCGTCACCAGCGCGTGCCGCTTCGATAGCCGCATTGAGAGCCAATAGATTGGTTTGCTCCGAAATACCTCTAATCACCTCTAGAATACTACCAATCGACTGAGTATTTTCAGCAAGACTCACGATAATGTTGGAAGTGCTGTTCATCTCGTTTTCAAGATTAGTCATCGCCGTTTTGGTTCTTTCTAGCGTCGTGTAGCCATCTTGCGCTTCATTACTTGCTGCACTCGCAGCATTTGCCGCCCCGGCAGCATTGGAGGCAATTTCATTGACCGTCGCAATCATTTCGTTCATGGATGTGACAACCAGCATGGTTTGCTCGTTCTGCTCTTGCCCTCTTGTGAGCGCTTGCTGAGATTGCCCACGCAAAGCGACAGCTGAACTATTAAGCTCCACACCAGTATTTACAACTTGTGTAATAATCTCATGTACTTTCCCAACAAAAACGTTGAAAGCAGAAGAAATTTGCGCGACTTCGTCATTACCTTTCGCTGGCAAACGAACGGTTAAGTCTCCGTCTCCTTTTGAGATGTCTTGTAGAGCGTCTTTAAGCGCAGAAAGCGGTCTCATCAGTTTATTTAGCAGAAGTGACAGAATCAAAACACACATAACGAAGATCGCCACCATAGAGATCAACTGGTAAGTAATAATTCCATTCGTCGCTTGGCTCACTTCGGTAATAGGAATACCAATATCAAAAGTACCGTATAACTGACCATCCACATAAATTGGTGCCATGATGTCAAACACCCATACTTTCTGTACATCGGCATACCACTTTGAGTACTGTTGAACACCTCTCGTCGCGCCTTCAACAGTATATTCATCGTTATAGGTTTTGTTCAGCTTGTGCTTATCACTGTGGGCTACTGCCGTTACGTTACGGTCAATTACAACGGCATAACTCACGTCTGAACGTTGTTTCAGCCCCTCAACAAGCGATTGTAAATCTTGCATTGGATTGGCTGAGTTCTCCAAAATATAACTCGCATTTCCCGCTAGAAACTCAGCTTGAACTTGGGATTTGTTTAAGATGATGTCATCGATTTTCTGACTCGAAATTAGGTACGTTGATGCCATACTCGTCACGACAGCAATACCAAACATGGCGCAGACTGCTAATAAGATGATTCTTTTCATTATAATTGTCTCAATACAATTCAATTGATGCTCATTAATCGAGCGCTAAGCCTTTCTTCTCCAAAACCAACCAAACTGCATTTTGGGTCTGTTTGGCAGAGCAAGACATAACTTTATAACTATGTATCTGCTTGGTTCCCGATTACTTTAGACAGAAGGAAAAAAAGTCTTCAAAACGTCACATTTCTACGAGGTTTGGCGAAGGGACGAGTACGCAAAAGGAAACGTTTGCATAGTTAAATTTAACTATGCGACCAAATTGGTATCGAACATTAAAGAAAAGAGTGCTAATTAGCGTTTTGCCGTCGGGAGCGCTGTGGTCAGTGCTCCCGTTTTATCATTTAGTATCTCAGGTTCAGATATTAGAGCCACAATCGCAGCGGTTGTAATCCGAGATGCTTGGTGAAGCGAGAATGACTTGGTTTGTAGATATGGCAGCGATGTCAGATCGAGTGATTCTCAATCAAGAATCGGCAGCAAAATATGCAAACCCAGGCATGAAGCCATTGCCCATAAAAAAGAAAGGAAAAAAATCTTTACCACAGAGTTTAACTTGTCAGCGATATGTATCCATGCATACCCATGTACAAACCAACTGCACTGATCAAGACGCCCGATAAGTAAGGAGCTCGACGTGCAACATCATTCAAACCGCTCCATTTAGATGTCGCTTTTTGCACGCCCACTGCTGCCACAACGCCAACAGCAACCAGAGTCAAGGCTAAGCCAATACTGAATGACACAACTAAAGTCGCACCAAGAGTCATTGCCTTAAGCTGCAAACAGATAAGCAAAACCGTTACCGCAGCAGGGCATGGAATCAAACCGCCCGTTAATCCAAACAGCAGAATTTGCCCATTCGTCACGTCTCGATTCTCAAAGCGTTTTTGAATGTCTAAAGCGTGAGCGCGTTCGTGAGCATCTTGATATTCCTTATCTTCGCTTTCTAAATGAGAACCAGAACGGAAATGTACATCAAAGTCATGGGTATGATCATGGTGCCCGATGATCAAAGTGACAGAAAGTCCATTAGAGACTTCAATGCAAGACGCCGATTCCAAGTATCCATCACGCTCTATAAAGTGATAGATATCAGCAGGTTGATAACCATCACTCGATACCGAAACCTTGATACCTTCAGCAGTTAAAGGTTTACCGCTGAGTGTTCGCAATTGGAAACGGTGATGCTCCCCTTCCTCTGTAATCGAAAGCGAAACATGCCCATGTCCTGTATCCACAACTTGCGTCGTCCAATCGCGAGCATGATCCTGAACTTTGTTCCAAGCTCGCTCATCGCTCCATGTCCGCCAAAACATCCATACGCCGGTTGTCACGATAATGACCCCAGAGATAAGTTGCATCCATGGTTCAGCCGCTTCAGCGGTGAATTTCTGGCTAATATACATCCCGCCAACAGCGATTAACCATACAATTGCAGTGTGAGAAAGTGTGGCAGCTAAACCCAGCATCACGGCTTGTTTGACCGTTCCTTTCACAGCGACAATGAACGCCGCCATCATCGTTTTAGAGTGCCCAGGTTCTAAACCATGCAAAGCGCCAAGCAAAATGGCACTGGGAATAAAGAACCACCCATTACCTTGTTGTAGTAACGCGACAAAATCCATTGTTGTTCTCTGTTGTTGATTCTAATTTATCGCAAACTATACTCCCCCCCAGTATTAAATACTACCCCCCAGTATAAATTGAGTGCTACATTATCAGTTAGAATAACTCGGCCCGTAACTTAAAGAAGATAAGACATGTCGCATACAACCAGAGATCAAAAGAAGCTCAACACTCGAGTCAGTAAAATACAGGGTCAGGTGAATGGACTTAAAAAAATGCTGGAAGAAGAGCATGAATGCCAAGATGTGTTGCAGCAGATTGCCGCTATTCGGGGAGCAGTAAATGGTTTGATGCGAGAAGTAATTAAAGGTCACTTACTTGAACACGTCGTACTTGAGGAAGACAAAACTCAACGTGAAAAAGATATGGAAGTCGTATTAAAAGTACTGGACTCTTATATAAAGTAACCCTACTTCGCTAGAGTAAAATCACTAGAGTTAAACTCGAATATATCCTTTATAGGTAATCGCTTACTAAGCGGGAAATAACAATTCCATTTCATATTGATTAAGTTGAAAACGGAACCTATATCGGTTCAAGTTAAATAGTTTATTTATAAGAACTAAAACGGCCCAAACATAGGGCCGTTCATACTATTAACAATCTCTAAACCATCTGATAAAAATACATGTTGTGATAGGTTTTTACTTTATGGAAGAGTACAAGTAAACCTTTATACCTCTTGTAATTCGACGTGCTTAGCGCTGTAAGATTTTGTAAATGCAACACACCCCAAAAGTACAGCAAGTGGTAACACGGGATCAAAGATTGAACCATGAGTTCCGAAGAATAAGTTAAGAATCATGACTAATGAACCACCAATAGCCCAAGCAATGGTTGTTGGAATAGTCCAAATAATGAGTTGTTTCTTAACCTCAGTCACCCCCATTAATCGATTAACAATATGGAATAGCGAGTCATTAAAGTAGCCAGCAAATAGAGATCCCATCGTAGCTGCCGTCGCTGCGAATAAAAGGTTCACGTCAGGAATATTCACTAAAACTGGGGCAGATATAGAAGCAGCGGTTATCATGGAGACTGTACCAGAGCCCTGAATAATACGAACTAACGTCGCAATAATAAATGGAATCATAACCGCAGAAATAGGAAGCCCTGCAACTTGGTTAGCAATCTCTGCGCCCGCACCCGTTTCACGCAATACGGCACCTAACGCGCCACCAGCTCCTGTTACTAGCAAAATGATGCCACAAGTGGAGATTCCTTGTTCCATCTTTTCATTCGCTTCTTCTTTGGTAAGGTTATTACCCAATGTGTAAACCGCTAGTAACGTCGCTATTGATAGTGCAATAGTAGGGCTGCCGATAAAAGCGATAAATTGACCAAATGTTGTTGCAGTCAGCCCTTCGAAACCGAAAGTCCCCTCTAATAAACCCATCACTGATTTCGCAAGTATAAGTAAAATAGGGATAATAATTGGAGCGATAGATTTACTTAAAGATGGTAGGTCTTTCGCTTCTTTACTTGCAATGTACTCTTTGTGATCATTAATCAGTTGCTCACTAGACTTCGAGAAATGTTCGGTTGGAATGAATTCAGGAAACTGCTTTTCTAACCATCTTGCATACCAAACAATACCCATGACACAAGGCGCTGCGATCATCAAACCAAAACCTAACATGCTGGCGAGATCGACACCAAAGATACCAGCAACGCCCAAAGGCCCTGGAGTCGGCGGAATAGCGTGATGTGCTACGACCAAGCCGCCCGCCAGAGCAACCGTAAGCGTTAAAATCGAGCGATTGGACGTTTTTGACAAAGACTTCGCAATTGGATAAAGAATGATAAGCGCGCTATCCACAAAGATTGGGATGCTAACAATATAGCCAGTTACAGCAAGAGCGGCCTCTTCTTTCTTTTTTCCTAACCACTTTATAAAATTATAGGCAATACTTTCTCCTGCTCCAGAAGCCTCTAAAATAGCCCCCATCATAACGCCGAGACCGATGACAATCCCTATACCGCCTAATGTTCCACCAAATCCTTTGCTAACGGTCGCAATCGTGTCGTCAACACTTAACCCACCAATAATACCTGCGATACATGCCGCAATTAACATCGCAATTAACACATGTACTTTTGTACGTAATACAAGAAAAACAAGGACTGATACGGCTACTATTAGTCCAATTACTGAGGTTGGTAACATTAGACAATCTCCATATTGTTAACAGAAATAAATTGTTGTAATACATCCTTGAAATTACTGTCTGCTTTAAATCCAAGCTCCAGTTCTTTAGTACAATCAATTTTTTGTGGCCAACTACTCACAATACGATCAATACCCGCATCATGCTCATAAGTAATATAATTAGAAAGTTGTTTACCCATTAGAGTGTCCATTGTTTGAATCATCTCAGCTGGTGTAGTTTGAATACCAGGTAAATTAAGCGTTCTATAGGACAGATTATTTAACTGCTCATAAGGCATTAGCCCTGCATATTGAATATTGTCCACCACTCTAGACGGACTCGATATCCAAAGTTTTAGCGTAGGGTCTACAGGACAATTTGATTCTTGAGCATTCAAAGGCTCACGAATAATTCCGCTTACGAAAGAGCTAGCGGCAAGGTTTGGTTTCCCAGGGCGAATACAAATAGTCGGTAAACGTACGGATACAGCTTTAACAAAGCCTTTACGGGCATAGTCGTTAACCAATAACTCACCTATGGCTTTTTGCGTCCCGTAGGATGACTGAGGATGAAGTGCTGTTATTGGTGTAATCGTTTCCGGAAGATCACCACCAAAGACAGCTAAAGATGAAGCAAACGTAAAACGAATATTAGGGTTTACTTTACGGCAACGCTCAAGCAATAACTGTGTGGTCGTCAGGTTTACAGCTACGCCTAAATCAAAATCTTGCTCAGCATGGCTCGATACAATTGCCGCTAAATGAAAAATGTGTGTCGTTTCGGCAGTAATAACTTGGTCTATATTTTCTCGCTTTGTCATATCCATGACTAAAGAAACGACTCGGTCATCAATGCCCTCTAAGCGCGACTTTTGAATGTCGACAATAGTAATACTTTCAGCTTTGTTTTCTTTTAGTAGTGATTTGGCAAGTAGGGTTCCGAGAAAACCCGCCCCTCCAGTTATGATAATATTCATAGTCACGACCCTTTGTTTTTGTAATTGGTTTCAAGTTATTTATGGATAGAAATTAAAATTGTTATAGGTATGGTTTAACCCAACTAAGGCCCAGCTGCGTGCTATGCCTTGGGTTGTATTCACAACCGATCCAGCCTTGGTAACCAGAGTCATCCAAAACATTGAATAGGTGTGGGTAATTCAGTTCGCCTTCCGATGGTTCGTGCCTTTCAGGCACAGAAGCAATTTGAATATGGCCTGTGTATGGCGCCACATCGCGAATCAACGTACTCAGATCACCGTCCATAATTTGTGCGTGATAGAGATCGAGCTGCAATTTCACGTTTGGACGAGCCACTTGTTTGATGAGTTCCACCGCTTCACGTTGATGTGCAACAAAGTAGTTCGGTACATCGCGATTGTTGAGTGGCTCAATCATCAGCTCAACACCATGTTCGGCAAACTTATCCGCTGCATAACGAATGTTTGAGATAAAGGTTTCAATATGCTGATCACGAGTGAAGCGTGAATCAACAATGCCAGACATAGCGTGAACCTTTTTACAGTTCAGTGCCTTGGCGTACATCAACGCAGTCTCGACGCTCGTTTTAAATTCATCCTCACGCCCCGGAATAGCTGCAAAACCTCGTTCACCTGCATCCCAATCACCTGGAGGCATGTTGAATAACGCTTGCTCAAAACCAAACTGCTGTATCTTGCTTGCTAGTTCTTGCGCTTCGAATGCGTATGGAAAAAGGTATTCCACCGCTTTGAAGCCCGCTTGGTGTGCTTTTTCGAAACGATCTAGAAAAGGAACTTCTGTGAATAACATTGTCAGATTTGCCGCGAATTTAGCCATTACTTACCTCTCCCTTTTAGGTCTTGAATCTCAGTATCCGTTAAATAGCGGATGTTGCTTTCTTTAAGAATGAACGCTAGCTTCGCTGTCTCTTCTAACTCTTCTGCGTTATCCACTGCATCTTCAAAGTCCGTACCCGTGATCACTGGACCATGGTTCGCCAGGAGGAAAGCTCTGTAGTCACTAGCCCGCTGCGCAAGTTCTTCAGCAATCTGAGGGTCGCCCGGGCGCAGGTACGGAATCACTGGCAGTTCGCCAATGCGCATTACAAAGTAAGGTGTAAAAGCTTTGATGGCATTCTCGCGATCTAGACCTTCAAGACAAGAAAGCGCCGTCAAGTAAGTAGAATGCAGATGCACAATCGCATTACACTTTGAGTTATTTCGATAAATCGCCAGATGAAAAGCCACTTCTTTTGATGGCTTTTCACCAGAGATATGGTTGCCATCAATATCCACAACCGAAAGCTCTTCAGCAATCAAGCGGCCGAACGAAGAACCAGTTGGCGTTGCCAGAAAGTGTCCATTAGGCAGTTTTAGAGAAAGGTTGCCAGCGCCGCCAGTCGCATAGCCACGTTCAAACATAGAGCGCGCCATAGTGACCATTTGCTCTCGCAGTTGTTGTTCTGTCATCAATTCTTTATTCATCACAACCTCACCTATTCAAAAAACGACTGTGCTTTGGCAAAGAAGTGTTCATCGCCGAAGTTGCCCGATTTCAGAGCCAAAGAAAGCTCGCCTTCAAGTGACTTCACCCAAGGTACACCTGGTGCGATTTGAGGACCGATATGAAAACCTTTTACGGCTAGGCTTTGGGTTACAACCCCTGAGGTTTCCCCACCCGCAACAATGAAATTTTTCACACCGTGCTGCTGAAGTTTGATTGCAAGTTGGCTAAAGAATTGTTCAACCGCGTGACTTGAAGCATGCGCGCCAAACTCTTGTTGAATCGCTTTTAACGCCGCTGCATCTGCGGTTGCGTAAACCAGTGGTGCGAACTCGCTTTCGATGTTGGTCATGACCCAATCAAACACTTGATTTGAGTAGTCTTCTTCCGTCAGACACGCCTTCACATCAATAGCAAAGTGTGGCGCTTTTTCTTTGTAAACAGCGACCTGTTGGTTGGTCATGACAGAACAAGATCCAGATAACACAACGGTTGGTGCCTTTTTAGGGTTCCCCTCTTGCTTCGCATCACTTTGATCTTCAAGGCTCTCTATCCAGTTCTTAGCAATACCCGCAGCCAAACCAGAACCACCAGTTACCAGTTTTAGAGACTTCGCCGCTTGGCCAAGTGTGACAAGATGCTCTGCATTGAATGCATCAACCACTGCGTAGCGGTTGCCTTGTACTTTTAGCTCTTCAAAGCGCTCAATTACCGCTTTTGGACCTTGTTCAATTATTTGGAAGTTCACCAGGCCAGATTTGCCTTGAGATTGAGCATCCATCATACGAACTAGGCTTGAATCAGTCATTGGTGTCACAGGGTGATTACGCATACCTGAGTCGCTTAGCAAGTCTTGGAATACAAATAGATGGCCGTTGAAAACTGTGCGACCATTCACTGGTAATGATGGGCAGACAATGGTGAACGCTTCACCTAGCTCTGCAAGCAGTGCATCCGTTACAGGACCAATGTTACCTTCTGCTGTGCTGTCAAACGTTGAGCAGTACTTGAAGTAAAACTGCTGACAGCCATTTGCTTGCAGCCACTTAAGCGCCGCTACTGAATCCTCGATTGCCTCATCTACAGGACAAGAGCGAGATTTAAGACTGATCACGACCGCATCTGCGTTTACATCAATCTCTTCTTTTGGAATACCGTTAAGCTGAACTGTGCGCATGCCGTTTTCTACAAGAAAACCTGCGATGTCTGTTGCGCCAGTAAAGTCGTCTGCGATAACGCCTAATAACATCATTTTTTCTCCGTTTTACGTGCGCTTATTTCTGTTTGTTTTCTACACCTGGAAGCTCAATACCATCAAAAATCTTGATAACGGCACTGTCGTCCTCCTGGCCAAAACCAGCATTGCTTGCACTCAAAAACATGTTTAGTGCTGTGCTTGATAGAGGAAGTGGAAATTTGAGATCTTTTGCTGTGTCCGATACGAGGTTTAGATCTTTCACAAAGATGTCGACCATAGATTTAGGGGAGTAGTCACCATCAACTACATGCTTCATGCGGTTCTCAAACATCCAAGAGTTACCCGCTGCATTCGTCACCACGTCGTACATCAGGTCAAGAGGAATGTTTGCACGTGCCGCTAATGCCATTGCTTCAGCACCAGCTGCGATATGAACACCTGCTAGCAATTGGTGGATAATCTTCACAGTTGCGCCTAGGCCAATCGCTTCACCGATGTTGTAGACCTTAGCTGCCGTTGCGTTGAGTACTGGTTCAAGTGCATCAAATGTGCTTTGCGCTCCCGACGCCATAATAGTCATCTCACCTAATTCTGCTTTTGCAGCACCACCAGATACCGGTGCATCAAGCATCACAAGATTGTGTTCTGCCAATTTCGCTTCAATTTGTTTTGCGTCTTCTGCTGAGATGGTTGCTGAAACCATTACTGGCGTATTCGGCTTAAGCACTTTAGCAAGACCGGTTTTGAACAAGACCGTGTTAACTTGAGCTGCGTTCACAACAAGAACTAGAACCGAATCAAGCTTATCTGCAAACTCAACTGCATTTGTAGAAACTGCTTTTGCACCGAATGAACCTAACTCTTCAAGCGCTTGAGAATTTAAATCGAAACCATAGACATCTAGGCCTGCACGCACACATGACTTTGCGGCGCCCATTCCCATAGAGCCTAAACCGATAACACCTACAGATTGAACTTCACTCATAAAAACAATGCCTTCTGGTCTATTAAACTTTGTTAATTCTTGTTTGGTTGATGTGATTATATGTGAAGATTAATACTAAGACCTCGCTTTGAATCACATTTTTTCACACAAATTAACAATATCGTGATATATACCTCTTTATGGGCAGAGATATTCCGAGCAGTTAACACAAGCGAAGGCTGTTCTTACAACGTTGAGAACATAATTCACAGATATTCACAACAAATGAAAAGATTGGTAGGATACTGAAAAACAAGAATATAGAAGTGAAACTATGATCCCAGCAGAACGTCAAAGAACCATATTATCCCTGTTATCACATCAAGAAGTGTTAAGCATTTCAGATTTAACCGACCACCTTGGCGTATCACATATGACCATTCGTCGTGATATCGTGAAGCTTGAATCCTCAGGTAAAGTCGTTTCTGTTTCTGGTGGAGTGCAACTCGCTCAAGCTCTACATTCCGAACTTTCCCATGATGCGAAGGTCGAGCAACAAGCGGATGAAAAAATTCAAATTGGTAAGCTGGCGGCTACGTTAATTGGTCAAGACGCTACGATTTACTTGGATGCGGGAACAACCTCTCTAGAAATCGCCCATCAAATAGCAAATCGTAATGATCTTTTAGTGATCACCAATGACTTCTCTATTGCTGCTTTCCTTATGACGCACAGTGAATGTGAGCTTTACCACACTGGGGGAAAAATTGACCGCGAGAACCAATCTACCATTGGAGGAAAAGTCGCAGAGTTCTTGAATGGGCTAAATATTGATATCGCCTTTATTTCGACTTCATCTTGGAGCTTGAAAGGCTTATCAACACCTAATGAAAATAAAGTTCTCGTTAAAAAAGCAATCATCAAGGCGGCACAAACCAATTATCTGATCTCAGACTCAACTAAATACGGTCAGATAGCGAGCTTTCATGCATTAGACATCGAGCAATTGGACGGAATTATTACCGATCGAAACCTATCCGAAGTGGTCACTCAAGAATTAACGGATAAAGGATTACGTGTGTATAAAGAGTAACACTACCTAAACATCTGAGTTCGCGTAACTTTTATACTCGTTAATTTATAGGTGCTTCCAATATACATAGACCGTGCTGTGTACTTTCTGGCAGAAAACACATCCTTTTGTTTTCTAAATTACCAAATTACTGATTACATCTGGGATATGGACGCTCACTTCACTTTATCGCTGCTCGTCACTTGTCATCAAAAATCAAATTCACCGCAATTGCCATCAAAACTAAGCCTGAGATTGGTAGCAAGACACCCAATGGTGAGCGCTCTATGTAAGGCAAGTTTTCCGCAATCAATAAGCCCCACTCAGGTTCTGGCGGCTTAACGCCAAGTCCGATAAAACTCAGAGAAGTCAGGCTGAGCGTAATGTAAGGCAAACGCAGAAACGCATGACGAATCAATGGCGGCAGCACATAAGGCAACAAGTAGTAACGGAGTACTCGCCACTGACTGGTTCCCCAAATGGGCGCAAGATGCGTGTAAGGCTGCGCTTTGGCTTCCATCAACAAACTTGCACAGTGCGCTGCTAATGGTGCCCATGACACCATAACAATCGCAATCAAGGCACTGTTTGGGTTCATTCCTGTTAGACCAGCAATCAGCAAACCCGCCACAATGTATGGCACACCTTTGGTGATCTCAATTAAGCCTTGGCTATAACGAGTCACGAAGCCGAGCAACAAACCAATCACCAAACTTAGGAACGTTGCGATGATGCCCATTTTGATTGTCGACATCATACCGCCGCCAACACGAGCAAGCAGATCTCGACCAACCGCATCGGCACCAAACGGGGCAGCTAAGCTTGGCGATTCAAGGCGGGTAAATTGGATGGTGTAAGGATCGCGCATTAACGCCCATCCCGCACAACCAATCAGCAAGGCAAAGATTGTCGCACTGACGATGCGTTTGGTGGTGCTTTGGGTAAAACGGAACGTACTGTGACTGCTGATCAGCTTGCCACTTGTGACACTGTGCCCGAGTAACCAGCGTTGCAATAAGATGCTCGCACTGCTGATCAACATCGAGAACACCAGCAACACCAACAAGCCACCTTGCAGCATCGGCAGATCTTGTGACTTCGCCGCGCCTAAGATTAGTCGTCCGATACCCGGAATGGAAAACACTTGCTCCACAGCAACCGCGCCGCCGGTTAAACCGATCACCGTCATTGCGATTTGAGGAATCAAGTTACTAACAGCACGCCACAAGGCAAAGCGTAATATTTGAAACTTACTGACGTTCGCCGATAGCCAACTGATCACCCAAGGCTCATCTAGTACACGCTTGAGGCTGTCATTGAGCAAGCGCCCAAACAAGCCAGCAGCAGGCAATGCCATTGCCAAACTTGGTAGCCAGAGGTTTTGCACGCCTTGCCAACCATAAGGCGGGAACCAGCCCAACCAAATGGAAAACACCATGATCAGCAACGAAGCAATCACGTATTCAGGCAGTGAGACCAACACCGAACTGAGCGTGTCATGATGTTTGTCTAAACGATTCTGTTGCCAACGACGCACAGTGTAAAGGACGCTCGCCATACACATTACAAATGCCATAACTAACGCTGTAAGCATCAGTAATAGCGACGTTTTTGCGGTTTGTTGAACGCTCTCCATCACGGATGCGCCGCTCACCCAAGAGACACCTAAGTCTCCTTGCATGGCAAGCGTCAGCCAATCCCACAATCGCTCAGCAGCGCTGCGGTCAAGTTGAAGATCTTCTCGAATTGCTTGCAGAGCTTCTGCCGTCAGCAATTGTTGAGCACCCGCACGAGCACGGAGGATTGATTGGCTTGGGTCGATACCGGCAATATCCGGCATCAAACCCACCAGCACAACCACTACCCCGAGTGACAGGAAGCGCGACAAAAAACGCGTAAACCATTCAGGCATACAAGCGCTCCAACGAGAACGCATGTTGGCAACAGACGACATCGAGTTAGTTCACCTCAGTAAACTGGTCGATCAGGCGACGCTCACGTGGGTCACGTTGTGCATTCTTCACGCGATCACTCTCACCTTGGATTACACGCTCGTGAAGCAGTGGAATCACAGCGTATTGCTCAAGGATTTTGCTTTCTGCTTCGATGATCGCTTGTTGGCGTTTCTCACCCAAAGGTTGACGATCAGCGTGTTTCAATGCTGCGTCCACTTCTTCAGAGCAGAACTGACCTAGGTTGTAAGAACCTTTACAGCTAAAGTCACTTTGCATGTACGCCACTGGATCGCCAGAATCCAGCACCGTTGCACGTGACAACAAGAACGCATCGAACTTACCTGCTAGTGCATCGTTTTCGATTTGTGCGTATTCACGAACGTCTAGCTCAACCACAAAGCCAGCCGCTTCAAGTTGTTGCTTTAGCAGCACCGCTACTTCTGGCAACTCAGCACGGTCGGTAAATGTACCGATGGTGATCTTCTCACCGTTCGCGTGGCGCATTTCCATGGTTTCCATACGAGGGTTCGCATCACGAATTGGTTGAGCCCATGCCAATGCTGGACCTAACAGACCTTTTGCAGAATCGGCGTGGTTCTCGTAAACCGTTTTGATGATTTGCTCACGGTTAACCGCTTGAGCCGCTGCTTTACGCAAACCGAACTGGCTAAACACATCTGATTTGTTGTTTAGGTAAAGCGTGTTGGTACGTGGCATTGCGACTTCGTGCAGCTGTGAAGATTCCATCATCGCGATTTGCGAAACAGGAACGGCTTCAACGACATCCGCCTCACCGGTACGTAGTGCTGCAGCACGAGCAAAACCGTTTGGTACGTATTCAGCAAAGATACTGTCTACTTTTGCTTTTTCGCCCCAGTAACCGTCAAAACGCTTCAATTTAGCGCTGGTTGTACCGTTGATTTCTGTCAGAACGAATGGACCGGTACCCGCATTAATTGGCACAACACGACCGTTTTCTTGATATGCAGCACCAGAAAGGATCGCTAGCTGTGGGCTAGAAAGACGGCTTGGCAACAGTGGATCGTTAAAGGTCGTTTTGATTTCAACAGTGAAGTCGTCCAATGCGCGAACTTGCCATTCGATACCGTCCAAGATGCGTGGTTTAGGTGCGGCATCTAATGCTTTTTGCAGAGAGTTCACAACCGCGTTGGCATCAAGGTCAGAACCATCGTGGAATTTCACGCCCTTACGTACCGTAAATTGCCACGTCATCGGGTCAACTTGTTCCCATTCCGTTGCCAGCATAGGCTCTGCTATCGACTGATCGTTGAGGTTCACTAGCGTTTCTGCCGTGCTCCAACGTGACAGTTTGAACGCGTCATCTGAAAGTGGTGACAAACCTGTGCGTGGTGGTTGCATCATGGCGACGCGAATTTCCGTTGCTTGCGGTGCGGCTGCTTTTTCCGCTTCTGGCTTGCTTTCGCCAGAGTCAAAACAACCCGTCAGCAGTGCGCTTAAAGCCAGCGACAAAGCTAACTTGGGAGTACTAAGGTGCATAAGAAACCTCTCCAATGGTTTTTGTGAATTCATTACTTTTGTGTTGAGCGCTCATCAAGGCTCTCGTGATCAAGTGCGATGGGTTATTTGTCACGTTCTGTGCTGTGCCGTGCTCGACAACGCGTCCTTTGTCTAACACTAGGATTTCATCGCATAGGGTTTGTGCCGCATCGAGGTCATGTGTCACCAAAATCAGACGCATCTGACGATTCTTTTGAATGCCTGCCAACAAGTCGAGAATCTGTTTACGACTGACGGGATCTAGGCTGCTGGTTGGCTCATCGGCAACCAATACGCAAGGCTCAACAATCAAAGCTCTGGCGATAGCCACACGTTGGGCTTGCCCAACTGATAATTGCTGCGGGTTACGATCCAACAATGTGAGATCCAAACCGACATCCGCCAACACCTTTTCCCCCCTCTCGTTGAGCTCTTGCGTCAAACCAATGTTGCTCAAAGGTTCCAGTAAAATCTGGCGAACGGTGTAATAAGGATTCAAGCTCGATTGCGGCTCTTGTGGGATCAGCTGAATGTGCTGACACAACTCTTGTCGCTGCTTAGCCGAGCTACGCGATAACGGATAACCACACACATACACTTCACCAGATGTGGGCTTACGAAGACCGAACAGAAGCTCAATCAAGGTCGATTTACCCGCACCAGAAGGACCAACAATCGCAATGTTCTTTGTGTCGATAGCAAGATCCAATTGTTCAAGCGCTTTAAACGGTTTGCCCCCTAACCAACTTGGTTTGGAGTAATAGTGAACACTGGCTTGCTCAAAGCGAACTTCCGCCGATTTAGGCTGCGTGTGCCCGCTCAAGTTGTGCTTAGTCAAAATAGGCTCCAGAGATGAGGTTAAGGCAGCAGTTGCGCAAGTTGTTGGCAGAAAGGATGCGAACTTTGCTGAATGGCTTGCCATGGTGCGCCATAAGCCACCATGGTGTTGTCCGCAATCACCAAAACTTTGTCACACGCCAAAGCCGCAGATAGATCGTGCGTGATCAACAAACCACTGATGTTGCGTTGCTGAACACTGCTGCGGAACAACTCAAGGATCTCCGCTTCGGTGATTGGATCGAGCGCACTGGTGGGCTCATCCGCGATGATCAAGTTGGCACTACCAAGCAAGGCGATCGCAATACAAATACGCTGGCGCTGACCACCAGATAGCTGGCTTGGATGCTGCGCCAATGCTGCTTTTGGATCTGCAAATCCGAGTTGAGACAACAAGGTCGTCACCGTTTCTCGGTTTGCTGAAGACAAGCGTGTTTTGTTGCCCGTCAATGCCAAACACAGTTGTTGCTCGACAGACGCCAATGGATTCAGCGCTTTAAGTGCATCTTGGAAAATGACCGCGGGACGCTGGGATTGACTCCGTTGCAGCATGGCAGTTTGTGCGACTTCACTGCTGTTAAGCTGGATACTTCCGTCTACCCAAATATCTGACGGCAAAAAACCTGCGACGGCTTTCGACAACATGGATTTACCGATACCGGAAGGTCCCATAATGGCAAGAACTTCACCTTGAAACAGCTCAAAAGAAATGTCTTTGAAGAGTGTGCGTTCTGAGTCTGTAAGGCTGAGATTATTAACGGAGAGTATTGGTTGAGAAATCACGGCATCAAACTAAATGTAATAATATAACATCACAAATAATATCATGCGGGTTAAAGCAAGGAAACCAGTCGGAAAGGTTATTTCATCACCTTTTTCAGATTTATCAGCAAGGGCAGATGGCTCCACCCTTGTGATAAGAACATCTAATTTAGGTCATTTGTGACAGTGTGTATTAAAGACACTTTTGTTTAACTTGACCGAGGTATCGAAACAAGAAGACAAAGCGCCCAACGTAGAACAAAGTGAATGCCAGCCACAAACCGTGATTGCCCCAATATTGCACCGCAATAAATTGGGTCACTAAGAACAGCACCATGGTTAGAAAGGTAGAGTTACGCACTGGTCGCGTCGTCCCTGTACCGGTAAAGATGCCGTAAAACGTAAGACCAAAACCAGCAACCAACGGGAATGCCAATAACCAAGGGCTCATGTCTAGATACAGCTCAACAAGGTTTGGCAAAGTGGTAAATAACGACACCACTTGATGTCTGAACAGCACTAACAGCAAGGTCAAGACAACAACGAACGCCGCGGTCCATTGCGTGTTTAGCTTAATCACGTTATCAAGCAATGTCGGATTCTTCTGCCCTACCGCTTTACCTGCAAAGACGCTCGACGCATTCGCCACACCGTCGAACATGTAGCTGACGATAAAGGTCACTTGCATCAAGATTGCGTTCGCAGCGAGCACATCAGAACCTAGTTGAGAGCCTACACGCGCCATCATGTTGAAGAACACCAGTAGACATACTGTACGAAGCAGCAGATCTATATTGGAAGACGCAATGACTTTGAGATCTTTACGCGTCATTTTCGCGGTCTGAATGTAATCAAACAGTGGGAAGCGGCAGGTTTTCAACACCAGCACCGCACCAATAACAAATGTCGAGATTTGTGCGATAAGTGTCGCCACCGCAACGCCAGCAATGCCCATATCGAAGTACAACACAAAGACGATATCCAGCACGATGTTCAGCACGTTACCAAACACTTGTGTGAACAAGGTTTCTTTGGCTTTCGCCTGCCCCATCAACCAACCAATCACGGTGTAGTTCAGAAGTACAAATGGCGCACCAAAGATCATGATATCGAAGTAAATCTTAGCGTTTTCGGCCACGACTGCATCAGGGGAGATAATCAGCTCTGCCCCCATCCAAATCACGGACTGCAACGCAATGAAAATCAAGCCAAGGCAGAGCGAAAGCACGAAAGGACGCAATAAGCTGCTCGCTTGATCTTCTGGGCTATTTTTACCTAATGCGATTGCACTTTGCCCGGTAGTACTGACGCGGAAGAAGCCAAACAGCCAATACAAGGTATTCATGATGACGGTGCCGATCGCTACACCACCAATCATCTCAGCCACACCGAGTTTACCGATCACCGCGGTGTCCACCGCCCCCAATAATGGTTGGGTTACCGTAGAAACGATGAAAGGAAATGCGATTTTAAAATAGTCTTTATGAGTCAGGGACATCTTAAATTATGAACAGGATTAATTTTTATAAGGTCGCTATCATATGCGAATGGCGCCCGAACATGAACCAAAGTTCGCCAGCAAGGAATAGCATTGATAATTGATACAACCGGCAAACGTATCCTCATATCAAAGCTTGAAATAGAATAACGACTTATGAGAAAAGCCAAGTTAACTGCATATAAATGAGTTTCTAGTTTGGAAAGATTGGCGTTTGGTGGAGCATGGCAGATCAGAATGTATCTGCCATGTCATAACGGTAGTGATTGGTGAAAAGAGACCGTACAGATGATATTTAATGCTTGTGGGTTTCATCTGACAATGTTTAGGTCGATACCAAGCCTTATGTTCTGTAAAGCACCTTTACAACATGCCAACCGAACTTGGTTTTAACTAGATGCGGCGTTAACACTTCGCCAGAAAAGCACACTTTGTCGAATTGAGGTACCATTTGACCACGGCGGAATTCACCAAGGTCACCACCGCGTTTGCCTGACGGGCAAGTTGAATACTTCTTCGCTAATGTCTGAAACTTTGCGCCTTTTTTCAGTTGCTTGATTATGTCTTCCGCTTGCTCTTTGTGCTTCACAAGAATATGTAATGCGGCTGCTGTATTTGCCATTGATCTATCTCTCACTATTCTGGTCGCGCAAGTGTACCCAATCCTTTTTAACAGACCAAACATTTCTTAATAATAGCTCAGCGGTAAAGGCCCAAATACACGAGGAATATAAAATCGTCTACATAATGAGTTTAAAATACAAACAAGTTTTGCTCAGTTAATCACTATTCTCTAAAAGATTGTCTAAAAAGCTCACATTTGTCTCTCCGATGGTTGAAGCCTTCGTCTGATAAGATTAGATTAGACACAATTCGGTGGTATTTATAAGGTTATTTTCATGGCAAAAGTCGTTAGCAAAGCGAATCAATCTCAGGGCATGTTGATGTTTAAGCTCACCCTGCAACAGAGTTTCGCTATCGGTACGCTAAAAGTCCGTGAAATCGTCCCATACATGCCAACGACGAAGATCCCTTACTCGCATCATCACGTCATTGGAACCGTTACGATACGTAACTTAACAGTACCAGTGATCGATATGTCAGCGGCTGTTGGCTTTCGTCCTATAAGTGAAGAAGAATATAAAAGCTGCTACTTGATCGTGACAGATTGCTTGCGAACCGTGGTTGCTTTTATGGTTCGTAGTATAGAGAAGATCATTGAGTGCGATTGGAAAGCTATTGAAACGCCACCTCCGAGCGCTGGAAAAAATATTTTCGTGACTGGAATTACTCGCTACGAGGACAAAACTGTTCAAATGCTGGATGTGGAACTGCTACTTTCCAAAATTTATCCGCAGTACGAGAATTCAAAGATACCAATGCTGACAGATATTGAGCGAGAACGCCTAAAAGCACTCAGTATTCTATTGGTGGATGACTCTTCCATCGCTCGTAAACAGCTGTGTGACGCACTCGATAGCATCAATATTGGGTATCAAATCTGTAAAAATGGTTTAGATGCATTGGAACTGATGAAAAGTGACGCTGCGGCTCATCGCCCAATTGATATTCTGGTCAGCGATATTGAAATGCCCGGATTAGACGGTTATGAGTTAGCATTTGAAGTTCAGAATAATTCCTCTCTGAACCATTCATACCGCATTTTACACACATCGTTATCGAGCGAAATCTGTGTAGACAGAGCTCACCAAGTTGGCGCGCATGAGGCACTTGAGAAATTCAATGCAGGAGAACTAATCGAAGCGATGCTTCGCGGAGCAAAAGAGCTAGAAGCCAAAGCTATGACTTCTTAACTCTTATTGGACGAGTTGATTTGAGAATATAATGCAGTGCTTGTCCTACCCCTGATGCTCACATCCGCTAATTTCTCAGCTCACTTCTTTGGCATCGCGTAACTACGAGAAACGAATTCCGTCTCTTTGACTTGATGAGTATGATTAATATAAGAAGCTAGGCTGTAAAGTACATTCGCTAATAAGTTCGCGTATCGAAACAAAATAGGTGCGGGCTGCTTCTTACCTGTATGTTCAACGGCAACTAATGCTCGTACCGTTTTTTTAGCTTGGCAACGGCACAAATGCAATTGACTGGCTGCCGGGTGTCCTCCGGGTAGAACAAAGCCTTTGAAGCCACCATCAATGCGTTGCTTGAGCAAAGCATAATCGGCCTTTAACTCTTCAACTTCCGTCTCTGTAATCGCTAATTTTCCGCGAACCGAACCATTTAGATGATAAACATTAGGCTGTATTCTTGTCAGTATATCACGGCTAAACTCGTCCAACTCCATAGCGAGAACAAGGCCAATACGACTACAAAGTTCATCTGCTGTAATTTCAAAGTCACAAACCGGACTGTCCTCGTAAATAAACGGATAGCAAATCTCGCTCAATTCCTTGCTTACAGGTTTCATGCTTTTGTTCCAATATAAAAAGGGAGTCAGTATAACCTAACTCCCTTTAAACGTTCATTATGCCAAATGATCGACATTCATATGATCGGTTTACAATCAGGCACTTTCGACTTTCTTGTGACCTTCTTGAAGGTGAACAAAATCTACTAAATCATCACCAGACACTTGATACGCCTGACCAAAACCTTTAACAAATAGCCCCGATTCTGGCTTTAAGTTGAACAAAACGAAATCCTCTAGCTGGCTTAGACCATCAATAATCTCACCAAAACGCTCTTTCATTTGTCCAACAACTTGTTGCCACATCTCTGTGTCTCGCTCAACTACATTTGCTACCGCATCAAAAGTTAAGCGCTTACGAGCAAACAACTGCTTTGAAGACTCTTCATCTTCAATCATCATCAATGAAACATTTGGATTTTCTAAAAGGTTACGGGCATGACGAGCGATTTTAGAAATGAGAACGAAATAACCTTCCTGGTTTTGGACATAAGGCGCGTAGCTTACATTCGGGCGACCTTCTGCATCGACAGTTGCAAGCTGAAGTGTACGGCGCTCCTGACGGAACTCTTTGATCTCTGGCCCTAAACGACCTTGCAAACGCTCTTGTTTAACTTGTTGATCCATATTGATACCTGACTTTACTAATTAGTATTCGAGTTAAGCCTCGATTATGTTTGTGATTACTTTTTTAATTCGGCTTGTAGGGCGCGAAATGCGGTGGCTTGCTCTTCAATCAACTCGCGCTTTTCGTTACGGCCTAAATAAACCTTGAAAATATTGCTTCCGCACTCTGAGAAAAAACCAAAATAGTGACTCTCTCTACCCATAAACGGTTTACTGACTAATGCGACATTTTTAACGTTATCTAATTTAAGGTGGCCGTGCAGTTCACCTTCTCTACCCATTAAATTGTAATAGCCACGCGCCACTTTTCCTTTTGGAAACGGCGCTTTAACTTCAAAGATAGAACCAAAAGAGTGGACGATGGTCGTCACCGGGCCAAAACCAACCAAACTTTCTAAGATGCTTTGCGCTTGCTCTCCTGGTGCAATAGCCACCATTTCCTGAGGTAGAGCCGCAACAACCTCAAACTCGGAAATGCCAAGACGCTCTGCCATCGCAGCTGGCAATAATTGTGGTTCTTGCTCTAGTAATACTTCAACTTGTTGCTTGATTGATTCCATTGTGTCTTCCGTTTTTGTTCAATTTGTTTTCATTAATTATTGGATGCTTTCGGTACGGTTTCGTTCATCTCTGATGTGAGTACCTGAATACAACTTTGAGCCAATGACACTGCCCAGAAGCTGCCTGCAAGAGTAAGGACTGCGCTACGTTCATGTAGCTGTACTAAGCCTTTCGCTTGCCACACTTTAAATAGAGGCAATAAAAACCCGAACGCGTCCTCTCCCATAAATGATGGAAGTTGATTTGCTTGAACAATGCCACGGTCAAACGCAGATTTGAGTGCAGAAAAAAGTGGTTCTAGAGGGCTTTGTTTCATCATCATCGCGATGGTGCTTTGACCTTCTTTGACCGCTTTAATATAGGTCTCTAGTGTGCGGTGTTGCATCATCCCGTAGCCACCGATATTACCTCCAGCACCACAGCCAATTGGCAATACCTCTGCATAAGTCTTGGCTAAACTATTGTATAAACTACGCTCGCGGTTATCGATTGCCCAATGGTTCACGCTAAGTTGCTTCATATGGTGTTTGGCCATAAAGTTCACACCGAGCTCATACATTCCCGCTTTTTCTGGTGTGGTCGCAGGTGGCGGGATTTTTCCCTTCTCTACGAGGTTGAGCATGGGAGCTGACCCACCAACCACTAACTGATACAAATCCAGTCCGTGTGCGCCAGTCGAGAGGAAATCATTTAGATCTTGCTCTAACACTTCTTTGGTTTGATAAGGTAAGCCATAGAGTAAATCGATAATGACCGGAATTTTGTCTTCTTTGGCGATCTCGCTCACTCGTTTGAGTACATCTTCCCTATCATCTAAACGTTTTGCGCTGCGGCGCACTTGTGTATTAAAACTTTGCACACCAAAAGAGAAACGATTAAACCCACCCTCTAAAGCGCCTTGATACAACTCATCAGAAAAACGATTGATGCGACCTTCTAAGGTGATTTCGCAGTCTGCAGCCAAAGGAAAGTGGTCTCGGATAGCCTGGCCTAACACACGAACCTGTACTGGAGATAAATCCGTTGGCGTTCCGCCCCCGATATATACGGCGTGAAAAATACCATTTTGTGTCCAAGGTAATGCCGCTTTCTCTCTAAGCTCCTGCATTAATGCTTCAAAGTACTCATCAACCAGTGTGCGACTTGCAGCATTTTGAAAGAAGTTACAAAAAGTGCAACGAACGCGACAAAACGGAACATGAATATAAAGACAGCGCTTATTGGTCGCTTTAATTGAGTTAGCCGTAATACTCGAAAAAATCGCCTGTTGTTGAGACGAGGGCACAGGTACGCTCGCTCCCCCGGCATGTGCAGAATGCTTCTTAACAAAAGCAAATCGCAATGGATCAGGACTATCACTGCCCAACACTGATTCATCAAGCTTATCGATATCGACGCTCATATATACTCGCTTAACTCCCATCATGTAAGGGATGGAAGCTGATCTTAAAAATTCTGCAAGAATCATAATTTGAGCGTAATGATAATGCAATTGATAATTGATCTTATTTCCATTGTAAGTAATAATCTGACCAAGTTTTCATAGTTTCCCGAGATATTCCGTGAACGTACAAAGATATGTCATTGCAGGAGGTGCTTCCCTTGCCATCCATGCCGCACTTCTTTTTGTTTCTCAAGAGACAAAGGTGTTCGCGATGCCGGCTGGAAACCCAGCAAGTTCGGTAAGTCTAAATCTTGTGTCTGCTCCTCCAGCTGTCGAAAAATCTACACCAGAAAATGTAGCACCACCAAAAGAGCAGCAGCCTCAAGACCAACCTGAACCAGAAAAGAAGATTGTAAAAAAACAGGTCGTCAAGAAAGACGCTGTTAAGAAGAAGGTAGTAGAGAAAAAACCTGAACCGGTTAAACAATCTAAACCTAAAGCGGTCGAGCCCACCAAAACCGTAACAAAGCAAAAGGTTCAGCCCGAAGCGAAACCAAAGAAAAAAACGGAACCAGTGAAGAAAGAGACGGTAGCTCAACAATCCGCACCTGCGAGCCAATCCAAAGGGGCAACGTCTCAGCCTGTCTTGGTCGACAAACCAACGTTTGTGAGTCAACCAACACAACCCCGTTACCCAAGGTCTGCACAAAGACGCGGTATTGAAGGTGTAGCCTTGTATGAGATATGGCTAGATGAGAATGGTAACCAGATTAAACAGGTTTTGATTGAGTCTTCCGGCACAGAGTCGCTAGATGCCTCAGCACTTCGTGCGATCAAACAGTGGCAATTTACACCACATATTTCAGGTGGGCTAAAAGTCGCTCACCGAGTACAAGTACCTGTTCGTTTTAAGTTGGATGGATAATGGAACAACTACAAGAATTACAAACTCAATTTGGGCTGATGACATGGCCTTTGATCATTTGCTCAGCTCTAACCGTGATGATCATCGCCGAGCGATTATTCCATGTGTTAATTAGCCTTGGTGTAGGAAAGCGAGCCATTCGCCAAAAGCTCACAGGATTAGACCCAACAAATGGGAGCGAACTTGAAGCACTTGCTGAAGAGTTGTCGAATAAGCGGCCGCTTCTGTACCGTGGTGTTGCGATGTTGCTTGCTCATCATTCTTTCTCGAAATCTTTAAGAGAAGATGCCGCAGGTATTTGGCTGCAAGAAAAACGCCATCAGTTGCATTCCGGCCTTCGTTTGCTGACGCTGATTGGCGTCATCAGCCCTTTAATTGGCTTGCTTGGTACGGTACTTGGCTTAATTGACATGTTTAAAGGCATCGCGGTTTCAACGGGGAATATCACTCCGAATGATTTGGCTGACGGCCTAGGTCTTGCTATGCGCACCACTGCCGCGGGTCTCATTATCGCACTTCCTGCCATTTCAGGAGCGCAGATCATTGGTTTGTGGGCGGATCGTGTAATCGCCAAGCTTGAGCACACTTTAAACTACGTCAACTTATGGCTTGAAGGTATCTCGTTACAGCATGTCTCGCCAGACCACTCAAAAGTAACACTGCGCTCTTCTGAGAAGATTGAGGCAGCAACTAAATGATTAAAACACCACAAGATAATAGTCGTAACGGTTTAACCCCCGATTTAACACCGCTGTTAGACATTATTTTTATCGTCATGGTTTTCCTGATGTTAACCGCAGCGGTCAAACTCGATTCATTAGACGTCAATTTACCGAGCACAGAATCTCAGGCTGTTGCAGATGTCGATAAGCAATCCATCACGGTAAATATTCTTAAAGACGAGCCTTACTGGGCTATTAACGGCAAGACATATATCGATTGGGACAACTTTACCCTCGCGCTGTTAGAAGAGAGTAAGTCAAGCGATAAACCGATTGTAATTGGAGCAGAAAAAACCGCGAATATTCAGTCGCTAGTACAACTTCTCGGCTTTTTACAAGAAAACGGAATTCAAGCAACTCAGTTACTCACTGAAGAGCCATCATAAAAATAAGTAAGATAGAGATCCTTTCAAAATGAAGAACACACGCATCACTATTCATGCTGTTGTCACGGCAGCTATTTCCCTACTTGCGAGTAGTCAACTTTTTGCCAATGCAACGCCATCCTCAGAGCGCGTTGTTAGCGCAGGCAGCGCCGTCACTGAACTCTTGCTTGAACTCGACGCTAAAGATAGCTTGGTTGCTATCGACGTCACCAGTCAATTACCAAAAGGGATGGAACTGCCTAAAGTGGGCTACCATCGTCGTCTTTCAGCGGAGGGGTTGCTCGCCTTACGTCCGACAAAAGTCATTGGTTCTGATGAGATGGGGCCGAAAACAACATTGAGCCAATTGAAATCGGCTGGCGTAGATGTAGAAATTGTTAATACTGATGCAAATGTCGAGGGCCTTTATCAACGTATTGATCAAATTGCGAACCTTATGGATCGCAAGGCTCAAGCTGAAAGCTTAAAGCAAGATGTCCAGGCGCAAGTACAAGCACTCAATGCAAACCAGCCTAATCAAGCAAAGAAAAAGAAAGTGCTCTTTCTGCTGATCCATGAAGGGCGACCTGCAAATGTTGCGGGCTCACAAACGACACCCGATGCAATTATTCAACTCGCCGGCGGACAAAACCCAGCCGCTACACAACTCTCGTCTTACAAGCCTCTATCCACAGAAGCGATGGTAGAGATGCAGCCTGACGTGATTATTGTTAGTGGTCGCAGCTATGAAACGTTGGGTGGTGCCGATGCAATTTTAAAAGCAATGCCGCTTCTTGCTGCAACACCCGCTGGAAAGAACAAAGACATCATAACGATTGATGGCCATGCTCTGGTAGGTGGTTTGGGCCTTAAAAGCCTTGCAGAAGCTAAACGCTTGAATGCACTGCTTTACCCATAGAGACATGACATGTTGTTAAGACGCATCCCCCTTTCAACGACGTTATCAGTGCTTAGTGGATTTTTAGCATTTATTGCTATCGCCTCTATTACCGTTGGCCCAATGAACATTAGCTTTGCTGACAGTTTGCGTAGCCTAACGGGAGGCAGTTCTGATCTCGCTCCTCACATTCAGTTGGTCATTAACGAAATCCGATTGCCTCGCACCATTTTGTGTATGTTCATCGGCGCCATTTTGGCAATTTGTGGTGTGGTTATGCAGGGCTTGTTCCGTAACCCATTAGCCGAGCCTGGTATCATTGGTGTGTCTGCTGGCGCTGCTCTTGGTGGTGCATTCGCTATTGTTGTATTTGCTGAATTTAGCCAAAACTATCCGCAACTAATGAACTTAGCGGCTCTGCCTCTTTTTGCTTTCCTTGGCGGTGCACTAACGACTATTCTCGTTTATAAACTCGGCACAAGTAAGTTTGGTACCTCAGTTACAATTATGTTGTTAGCCGGCGTTGCCATCAGCGCGCTCTCGGGGGCTGCGATTGGCTACATGAACTTTATCGCAGATGATCAGATGCTGCGAGATTTGACGCTTTGGTCGATGGGCTCATTAGCTGGTGCAAATTGGTCAGGGATTGCTCTATCTGCTATAACACTCGTCATCCTATTGCTCTGGTTTCAGAAGAAGTCGATGGCGCTGAATGCTCTGTTGTTAGGGGAATCAGAAGCAAGACACTTAGGAGTTCCGGTTCAAAAACTCAAACGTCAGCTTATTTTACTTTCTGCACTGGGTGTTGGTATTACGGTGAGCATCAGTGGTGCAATTGGATTTATTGGGCTCGTGATTCCTCACTTAGGGCGCATGCTCGCTGGGCCTGACCATCGAACGCTATTACCAATATCTGCCTTAATGGGAGCACTGCTTCTTACTGCCGCAGATATGTTTGCTCGTGTTGCCGTGGCACCAGCTGAATTACCAGTTGGAATCGTGACCGCATTGATTGGCGCGCCCTTTTTCATCTACTTATTGTTCCAGCAAAAAGGGAAGATTTTGTAATGAACCAGATCGTTTTATCGGGGAAAAACATTTCGATGACGTATGGCAACCGTGTGGTGCTCGATGACATCAACATTGATATCCGAGCTGGTGAAGTGACCGCCCTACTCGGCCCCAATGGCGCAGGTAAAAGTACTTTACTCAAGCTTCTATGCGGTGAGATCTCTTCGAATCATCACATCACCTACTTCGGTAAACAAAAGCATGATTGGGAGCCTGAAAAAAGCGCCAAACATATTGCAATGCTCCCGCAGCACAGCACCTTAACCTTCCCATTTCTAGCCAGAGAAGTAGTAGAGCTGGGGGCAATACCGCTATCACTGTCCAATAAAGAAACCACTAAACTGGCTTTACATTACATGGAACAAACCGACGTATTGCATTTAGCAGAAAGCCTGTACCCGTCTTTATCTGGTGGAGAAAAGCAACGACTGCATCTAGCACGAGTGATGACACAACTACATCAATCTGGCGAAAAACGAATCTTAATGCTTGATGAACCTACCTCAGCGTTGGATCTCGCCCACCAACACAACACGTTAAAGATTGCTCGTGAAACGGCAAAAGCACAAAACGCAGCGGTGGTTGTGGTGTTACATGACTTGAATCTAGCCTCTCAGTACGCAGACCGCCTTGTACTCTTGCATAACGGGAAACTAGTTTGTGATGACACGCCATGGAATGCACTAACGTCAGAGCGCATTGAGCAAGTTTATGGCTATCGATCTATTGTGACAAAACATCCGACGCTAGACTTCCCTCAAGTGCATGCCGCAGCATAAAGCGTATCTCCTCTAAGCCGTCTCTAAAACACTTTGATACGACAAAGGCCCGCAATATGAGAATTGCGGGCCTTTGCTTTGATAGTGGCAGAATTTGGTGCTTTAAAGGCTATTACTTGCTCATTTGGATCAATGATCGACCAATCAACCACTCAAGCTCTTTGTCACCACCCGCACCAAACTGGCTTTCAACCATTTTGTATAAGCGGTCAATACCATTAGCAGCAAATTCTTGCGCATTTTCAGCGGTGACAATGTGATGGAATAGCAGTCGTAAAATCGCGAGAAACTCAGCATCTTCCAGCGCTTTAATCCAACTTTGTGAAAATGCATTTAATCCTTTATCAAACTCTAAGTGTTCAATAAACATTTTAAAGATACGGCCATCCAGTGCGGCGGTGAAGTCCGTTTTCTTAGGGAAGTGGTGGCTAATACCGGTACGCGATATACCTGTCTGCTGGCTTAGCGTCGTGTACGACATTTTGTCGTAACCTAATCTGAGTAGCTGATCAATAACGGCATCCATGATCTTTTGGATAGTGATTTCGGTATCTTCTTTACTACGCTTTGGCATATTTTAAGCTCTTCTCTTTGTAAATCCATCTAACTCACTATTAAATGAGGCCAGAATGAAATCATTCTTAGCATTATACCCGGCTCGCCGATGCGGTTCGATTAGCGAAAACCTAGAAATCAGGTTGCTAAGCGCTGCACTTGAAAGCGCTTTGGGTATATGTATTGCGACTATTTAATATCATGTCGAGTTCCAAACCATAACGTCTTTACACTGCGTAATGTGTAATTTTCAGTTATGTTTTTGTCAATACATGCTACTCAAAATAAGGCGAAAAGTTAGTCTCATCAAAACCTTGCGCCAATTATTCATCGAAACTATTCAAAGACCAAGAATGATAATTATTAAAAATAATCAATCAAGAAATAGTCTTATAAATTAACCATTAGTTCAACTGGACTGAGCAAAATCTCGTCACTATATTCGTTAATTGATTTTAAATGTTGATATATATCACATTAACGTTCTTGATGATTTAGTAATCCAATCTTTAACCCTTACTTAACAAGTGCCTATTCTGTTCCTTTTTTACGCAAAAGTCGTCATTTTTGTAGATACAGATCAAATACCTGATAGAATACCCTTAGTATTTACAAGAGGATTCGTTATGAGTGTCGAATTAGAAAAAAACCAAGTATGTGAGGCCTGCGGCTGTGCTGGCGAGATTGGCTTTATCATCAAAGAAGGTGACGAAGTTGCCGACGTAACGGTTTTCGCACAGACAAAAACAGAGCTAGAGTCTGAACTACAAAAATACATCGAGCTCGCTAAATCAGTATGTGCTGATGTTGAATACAATGTTTCAGAAATAACCGAAGAATCGAACCAAGCGACGGCTCGATTCAAATTTGAAGTAAGTGCTGAAAAACTTATCTTTGAATTAAAAACTCGCTCACTCGCGCGTTAATGAAAAAAGCGAGCATGATGCTCGCTTTTTATTTTTCCAATCTCTTAATCTTAAACCGCTCTAAATGAAACAGACAACTTCGGCGCGTTTATTTATCTTTTTTGAACACGACCCACTTTAACGAGCCATTGGTTTCAAAATCGTTCTCAGCGGTACACATCAGTAATACGCCTTCAACATTAATCACGGCCCCTGTGGTGTAGGCTTTATCATCGTAGTAACAGATACGCTGACCTACCTTACCGTCAGCAACTATTAGCGCTTTGTTTTCTGGTGTACTGTATGATTTAGCAAAAACGGAACCCGACAGCAGTACTGCAAAAACACCAGCGGTAAAAATAGATACACTTTTTAACTTCATGAAAATCTCCCTCAAACCTCAATAATACTAACAAGGACCTTTGTGAAGTTCTTGGAAGAATCTCATATTATTCAAATATCTACTGATATTTTTCTCACCTCTACACTTGGGTCTGCTTCACATTCAATCATTTAATTTATCTCATTTTAGTAAGCTTGAAGTTACTTAGCGCAGTAAAGAAGCGCACACTTTTAGCGTGCATCTCTAATTTGAATATTTAAGTTATGAATCAAAAACTGTGAGCAAAAAATGCATAATAGGTTTATTTAAGTATAAGATAAGCACCTGTTGATCTCGGTATTTAACTAACTCTTTGACTATGCGTTTTGTTTCCCTATGCCTTACTTCAATCCTACTCTGCTCATCTCCTTTGGCATATGAGCTAGATTACTATTCTAAGTTTGGTCACATCGATAATTACGGCAATCTTGATCTTAGAAACAAGCCTTACACCCAACTACCCTCTGGCCTAGTGGTAAAGGGCAACTTAAACATCTCACAAACCCCTATCAAAACCTTGCCTAAAGGGCTTGATGTTGAAGGTAGTCTGGAAGCAACTAACAGCGCACTCAAAGTTATTCGCTCAGGAACAAAGATAAAAGGCTATGCAAACCTACTAGGTAGTAAGATCGAAAACTGGCCTAAAGGCATCAAACTAGGCGGTTACCTAAATCTGACAGATACACCGTTAAAAGCGCTTCCAGCTAAACTTCGAGTAAAAGGTGATCTAAGTGTTATTCGCACTCCCATTTCTGATCTTCCTGAAGGATTGGTGGTTGATGGTAATCTCTATATTGGAGGATCAGCGCTGAAAGTATTTCCAGACACAATGACGGTGAAAGGGAATATCTATTTAGGTGGTAACAGGATCACAAAATGGCCCAGCAATTTAACCCTTGGTGGTGCCGTCGCACCTTAAAGAGCAGATAAACAAAAGCCCCGGCAGACCGAGGCTTTAAGGCATTCTGAATCAACGAGTTCAGTGACGAAGATTACTCTTGGTTATTCACAGGATTAGCATAGCTCGCCACCAAATAAGGTCTTGCGCCTTCAGGTAGCTGATCCAACTTATCCGCGAGATGACGCTTAACCGCTTCCGTAATGATGCTCGAATCTTCATGCCCAGCAGCTAACAAGTTGATTGGGTACAACTTGTAGTTGTTGTGAATTTGGCGGTCGATTTCACCAGCAAGAGATTCCGGCGTTTCAAACTCTTGCTCAATCACATCACCAAACGCAACATGTACACGGCCTTTATAGCCAACGATACCTTGAATGATACTTTCGATATCTTCAAATTCGCCTTTTTCATAGCGGCCATTTTCTGCTTTTTCGTACAGCTCTTTTGCTTTGGCAATGTCACATGGATCATTTTCATAGGCAATCGAGACTGGAACGATTTTCAGAGAACGCGTGTACTCACCAAAGCTGATCTTTTGTTTACGACCTTCAACATGGAACATTTTTAAAATCGCAGGATCAGTAAAGTCGTTTCCATCTTTAGCACGACCTTCCTTTTGGGCAATCCAAATTGAATTGCCAGTATCAAGCGAATGTTTGATATAGCTTGACAATTGTCCCAATGCTTTCATCATTTCTCTAGGCGCTTTAGCAGAGCGCTTAACGATGAAGCTCTTATTGAGTCGCATCAATTCTGTCGCACATGGCTTCTTCAGCAGGTTATCGCCAATCGCTATACGAACTGTACGGTGCCCACTTTGGTACAAGCCATAATTTACGAGCGCAGGGTCCATCGCAATATCACGGTGGTTAGAAACGAATAGGTATGACGTGTTTTTATCCAGCTTATCCAAACCAGAAAAAGTGACGCCATCCGTTGTCTTATTCAATGTATCTTTCAGATACTTCTTCACTTCAATCTGAATTGCTTCGACAGAATCAAGCTTGCTCCACTTAGCTTTCAGGTAGATACGCAGGATCGGGCTCATTAGCGTTTTGAACCACGCTGCTTTATTAGCAAAGCGATGTTCTAGGATAGCAGTGATAAATTCATCATCTTGGATTAGACGATCCAGCGCTGCTGGAATTTCTTCGTCGTTGTAAGGACGAATTTCAATATAAGGATCGGTATTGGCTGTCATTGTTCATTACATATCAAAAAAAGCTGGCACATTTTACGCATAGTTTTGCTGACAAGCAGCATTTCAACCCATACTTTTAACATGGTCATACCAGTTAAGCCACCATTTATCATGCTAAAAAATTCTCTCAGCAGGTTGGAATCGTATGGGTTTAACGTTACCCTTAGCGCCAAAAAACACTGGTACTCATAATGAACTACGCAATTGAATTTCACGACGCTAAATACCCCTTTCTTGATGTAGCTGCGCGTAAAAAAGCACTGAAGCACAGTCTACTATCTGTCATCGAAGGGTTAGCCGTCATTAAATTGGGTAAGCAGGAGTATGCCATTGAACCAGGCCAATATTTTTGGATTCCTCAAGGATGTTTGAGCTCCCTCACCTTTTTACCTAATTCTCGTGTATATCGTTGTGATTTTTCTGTGCGTTTAAATGACGAGTTCTCACAACAGGCGGGCTTTGTGAAGCCTTCACCGCTACTAAAAGCGCTCGTCGAGAAGCTAGCAACAACAGCCGAACGCTCGGATCTGCAAACCGATCTACTGACAGTAGTAAGACATGAAGTATTGACGCTGTCTCCTAAACTAGCGCACTCAACGTTAACAAGAGCCATCAATCAGTGGACTCCTGGCTGTGACATGAATATTTCTAAAGAGCTTTGCTTGGTACTAACACTACGTGAAGCAAGAAAAATGAAACTGTCGGGGAAGAAGGAAGAGCAAATTGTTGACTCTCTTTTTGCTGGTAACACCGAAGAATATGAACAGCTTTGCTTTTTAGTCTTTGGAGAAGCGCTATAACTGCTCTTCAACAAGCTACGTGTTCAGCATTACGTAGAATTACGGACACAGAAAGTAGATTTGACCCGTCCTGATATGGGTTGACACTTTTTAACTAAAACGCTCGATGTACTTCATCGGGCGTTTTGTATTTTAA